>JBCNOX010000161.1:0-9631 GCA_039593645.1 Pseudoduganella sp. | reverse complement strand
GGTTTGGTGAGCATTCACCGCGACTACTGGGATGCGGCCGAAGAGCTGTTCCAGAAACTGCCCGTCGTTGGCGGATTCTTCAGGCTGTTGCGCCGCCGGTTCTCAGCGTAGGCAGCGAAGCGAGCGCCACCATGTTATTCATTCTATGAATGCCAAGAATTCCAAAATTAAATTTTAAACATATGCTGCAGCGCAGTATATTGAGTTCACCCAAGCGATTTTTTCGAATTCAACCTGCTACTGGAGCTCATCATGATTGGTAAACTGCACGCTGTCGCCATCGCTTTCGCCCTGTCCATGACCGGGCTCACCGCCAACGCCGCCGAGCCCACCTCTGCTGCCACGCCGGCTAACTGCAGCATTCCCGACTACCCGGCTGCCTGGGTCGACGATGGCCTCGAAGGCACCGTTCGCCTGGCCTTGCTGGTAGGCGCCGACGGTTCGGTGAAAGACACGAAAGTCGTCCGTTCCAGTGGCTACCGCGAACTGGACAAGGCTTCGGCACGAGCCGGCGCCAACTGCAGGTTTGAGGCAAAAGCCAAAAGCGCCAGCGCACCTGGCTGGACTACCGTGCAATACCTTTGGGTCGTGAACTGATCCAGATCCAGGCAGCTGCCGGCGCTCTGTCGCCGGCAGCTGAACCTTCGGTCCAGCCTCCAGTGCCGCTTAGATTTGCGCCTGTCCGCCATCCACGAATAACTCAATGCCGTTGATGAAGGTGCTGTCATCAGAGGCCAGGAAAGTCACCGCCTTCGCCACCTCAGACGGCTCCCCCAAGCGCCCGACCGGCACCAGCGTGGCCAGGTGGCCCAATAAACCCGACTGATGCTCTTCCGGCACCAGGCCCGCCAGGCCGGGAGTATGGATCGGGCCAGGGCTGATGGCATTGACACGGATCTTCCGTGGCTTCAGGTCCAGCAGCCAGTTGCGGGCAAAGTTACGCACTGCGGCTTTGCTTGCGCTGTAGACGCTGAAGTTTTCCGTGCCCTTCACCGAAACGGTCGATGCGGTCAGGATGATCGAACTGCCGTCCTCCAGCAAATGCAATGCCTTTTGCACAGTGAACAGCGTGCCTTTTACATTGGTGTCGAAGATGCGGTCGAAGTGTTCTTCGGTGATTGCGTCCAGGGGCATCATGTCGCCGCCGCCAGCATTGGCGAACAGGATATTCAGGTGGCCGGAGCGCTGCTGGATTTCGGCGTAGATCCGGTCCAGATCTTCCAGTTTGGACACATCACCCTGAATGCCATAGGCAGATGCGCCGGCAGCTGTGATAGTCGAGACTGCTGCGTCAAGCTCAGCCGGGCGACGTCCCGTGATGTACACGACCGCACCCTGTGCTGCGAAGTCTTGTGCCGCAGCCAAGCCGATACCGGTGGTGCCGCCGGTGACCAAGGCTACCTTGCCTTCGAGTTTCTTTGCGTTGCTCATTTTGCTTCTCCTTAAAGTTGGATGTGAGTGACTACGGAATCCACTTTACGCGCCGGAGATTATTGAATAAAGTAGCAACAAATCAATATATTATTCCCATACATAAATAATGGACCAGCTTCTCGCAATTCGCGCCTTTGCCCGGGTGGTCGAAGCCGGCAGTTTCACCAAGGCGGCCGACACCCTGGGCATGCCGAACGCCTCGCTCACCAAATCGATCCAGGCCCTGGAAGCCCACCTGCGCGTCAAGCTCCTGCAACGCACGACCCGGCGCGTATCCGTGACACCGGAAGGCGCGCAATACTACGAGAAAACACAACGCCTGCTGAAGGAACTGGACGATGTAGACGCGAGTTTCAGCGCAGCGCAATCCAGGCCACGCGGCCATTTGCGGGTGGACATGGGCAGCTCCGTTGCCAACCTGATCCTGTTGCCTGCCTTACCGGCGTTTTCTGCGCTCTATCCGGATATACGCATCGACCTGGGCGTCTCCGACAAGCACGTCAACCTGGTTGGCGATAACGTGGATTGCGTGATTCGCGGGGGAGACCTGACCGAGCTTTCGCTGGTTGGGCGTCAGGTCGGCAGCGCGTCGTGGGTCACCTGTGCAACGCCATCGTACTTGCGTGAACATGGCACACCAAAGCACCCATCGGACCTTGAGGAAGGGCACCGCATCGTTCAATACCTGTCGACCCGCACGGGGCGCGGCATTTCACTGCGCTTTGAAAAAAATGGGGAAACGGTGGAGATAAGCAGCGGGCGCTCTGTCGGGATCAATGAGAGCAATGCCCATGTCGCAGCCGGCGTGGCCGGCCTGGGCGTGATCCAGACATTCGCGTATGCTGCCGCGCCGCACTTGGCCAGCGGCGCGCTGGTGCCAATTCTGGAGAAGTGGCAGCCCTCACGCTATCCCTTTTATGTGGTCTATCCGTCCAATCGCTACGTCAGCAACCGCCTGCGTGTGTTTATCGACTGGACCGCCGAGCTGTTCTCGGCACTGGAATGACTGCCAGGCCTGGCGCTTAAAGAAACGGCCAGCCGAGGATGCCTTTGGCGTGCAAAACCGGGCGCAGCACCAGGTAACCGACAGCGAAGCCGATTGCCAGCAGCGCGCGCGCATCACCGAGCGCAGCAAGGAAAATCCCGCCAACCGTGGCAGCGGCCACCAGCACCATCAGCCAGACTTCGATGCTGGCGAAGAACGGGGCGGCCAGGCGCCAGGTGTCAACGGTCACCTTGAACGCTTCGTGAAGAGTCTTGACGGGCTTTTGCATGAAATTCCACCAACTGTGCCAATTGCACAAAAATCGAAGCTGGAAATGAAAAATCCCCGCCGAGGCGAGGATTTTTCATTCTTTTGGAGGCGAGGGCCGGAATCGAACCGGCGTACACGGCTTTGCAGGCCGCTGCATAACCACTTTGCTACCCCGCCGTAAGGCGTTTGAATCAGCTGATTGCTGCTTCAGGAATTCTGGAGCGGGAAAAGAGTCTCGAACTCTCGACCTCAACCTTGGCAAGGTTGCGCTCTACCAACTGAGCTATTCCCGCATTGGGTTTGAAATACTTGGAGCGGGAGAAGAGTCTCGAACTCTCGACCTCAACCTTGGCAAGGTTGCGCTCTACCAACTGAGCTACTCCCGCTTGGAGTGAATTTCAACTTTTACTACGTTTGCTGCTCCAGTGAACTGGAGCGGGAGAAGAGTCTCGAACTCTCGACCTCAACCTTGGCAAGGTTGCGCTCTACCAACTGAGCTACTCCCGCATTTCAGAGGAACCGCATTATCGCAGAAACATTCTCATATTTCCAGTGCGATTATTACTGCTTCGTTACCGCTTTTGTTGCCGATGACTTTTTGGAGCGGGAGAAGAGTCTCGAACTCTCGACCTCAACCTTGGCAAGGTTGCGCTCTACCAACTGAGCTACTCCCGCTTCGCATCGCTGCGTCGTCATCAACAGCAGGCCAGCATTATAGATGATCCAAAGACGCTGTCAAGGGGCAATATTGTTATTTACGATAACGAGCCTGAACGCTCCTTGATCAGGGGCCACGCCTTCTTCAGGTAATAGAACATGGACCACACGGTCAGGATGCTGGCCAACCACAAGAGCAGGTCGCCCCAGAAGCGGGTATCGATGGCGCCCCACAGCACGTCGTAATACAGCAGCATCGGGATGGCGCTCATTTGGGCGGCGGTCTTGATCTTGCCGATCGAGCTGACCGCCACCGATTTGGAGGCGCCGATCTGGGCCATCCACTCGCGCAGGGCGGAGATGGTGATTTCGCGGCCGATGATGATGAAGGCCACGATCGGGTGGCAGCGACCGCCGTCCAGGTTAAGCAGCACCAGCAAGGCGCCAGCCACCATCAGCTTGTCGGCTACCGGGTCGAGGAAGGCGCCGAAGGCCGAAGTCTGGTTCCAGCGGCGGGCCAGGAAGCCATCGAACCAGTCGGTAATGGCGGCAACGATGAACACCAGCGTGGCAGCCAGATTGCGTTCATGTGGGGAAAGCCAGGTAACGGGGAGGTAAAACACGCCTACGACCAGGGGAATCAGCGCGACACGCAACCAGGTCAGAAGGATCGGGATGTTGAAAGGCATATGCGGTGTATAAGAATTGTAATGACGCGCCGCTAGTGTATAACGGCGGCGCATTCAAAGCCACTCTAGTGCAATTGCCGGTAGATTTCTTCGGCCAGGGTGTCGGAAATACCCTCCACCGACTTCAGGTCCTCGACGCTGGCATTCATCACGCCTTTCAGCCCGCCGAAGCGCGAAAGCAGCTTCTGGCGGCGTTTGGCGCCGATACCCTCGATCTCCTCCAGGCGAGAAGTCTGGCGCGCCTTGGCGCGCTTGGCACGCATGCCGGTGATGGCGAAACGGTGCGCTTCGTCGCGGATCATGGCCACCAGCATCAGCGCGGCGGACTCCTTGCCCAACTCCTGTGGCTCGCGCCCGTCGACAAAGACCAGCGTCTCCAGGCCGACCCGCCTGCCCTCGCCTTTCGCCACACCCACGATCAGGCTGATGTCCAGCCCCAGTTCGACGAACACCTGGCGCGCCATTTCGACCTGGCCTTTGCCGCCGTCGATCAGCACCACGTCCGGCATCACGCCATCGCCGCCGGCCACCTTTTCATAGCGGCGCGTCAGCACCTGGCGCATGGCGGCGTAGTCGTCGCCCGGCGTGATGTCGTTGATGTTGTAGCGGCGGTATTCGCCGTTCTGCATCTGGTGATGGTGGAATACCACGCAGGACGCCTGCGTCGCCTCGCCCGCCGTGTGTGAAATGTCGAAGCATTCCACCCGCAAGGTGTCGAGGTCCTCGTTGTCCAGTCCTAGCACTTCGGCCAGGGCGCGGGTACGGGCCTGCTGCGAGCCTTGTTCGGACAGCAGCCGCGCCAGCGAGATCTCGGCGCCCTTTTGCGCCAGTTCCTGCCATTGGCGGCGCTGCCCTTGCGGCTGGAAGATCAGGTGAATACGGTGGCCGCACTGCTCCTGCAGCGCAAGGATCAGCTCCGGCTGGTCGAATTCGATATTCAGGATCAGCGTGCCGGGAATCGACTTCTCGGTGTAATGCTGGACCAGGAAAGCGGCCAGCACTTCCTGTTCGATCGGCCGTTCTGCCACCACCTCGGCATCCATCACATGGGTCGGGAAGTAGGCGCGGTCGCCCAGGTGGCGGCCGCCGCGCACCATGGCCAGGTTGACGCAGGCGCGGCCACCCTGCACCACCACGGCCAGGATATCGACGTCCTGGTCCCCGGTGGTTTCCATCGATTGCTGGTGCAGCACCTTGGACAGGGACTGGATGCGGTTGCGCACCACCGCCGCCTGCTCGAATTTGAGCTCGGTGGCGTAGGCCAGCATCTTCTGCTCCAGCTCCTCCATCACTTCCGTCTGGCGGCCGCGCAGGAAACGCGCGGCGTTGTTGACATCATTGCGGTAATCCTCGGGCGCAATCAGTCCCACGCAAGGTCCGCTGCAACGGCCGATCTGGTGCAGCAGACAGGGGCGCGTGCGGTTCATGTACACGCTGTCCTCGCAGGTGCGCAACATGAAAACCTTTTGCAGGATCTGCATCGATTCCTTCACCGCCCAAGAGGATGGGAAGGGGCCGAAATACTGGTGCTTGCGGTCTACCGCACCACGGTAGTACACCATGCGCGGCACGTCGCCGCCGGTGATCTTCAGGTAGGGATAGCTCTTGTCGTCGCGGAACAGGATGTTGTAGCGCGGCTGCAGGGCCTTGATCAGGTTGTTTTCCAGGATCAGCGCCTCGGCCTCGCTGCGCGTGACCGTGGTTTCGAGGCGCGCGATGCGCTCAACCATCAGCGCAATGCGCGGGCTCGAAAGATTCTTCTGGAAATAGCTCGACACGCGCTTCTTCAGGTCGCGCGCCTTGCCCACATAGAGCACCTTGTCTTCGGCATCGAAGTAGCGGTACACGCCAGGCAGGTTTGGCAGCTTGGCAACGGTGGCCAGTACCTGTTCGCGTGGGTCTTGGGTCTCTTCAGTCATTCGCTCGCTCGACGATCGCATAGGCGACCGCGTAATCCTCTTCATCGCTCACGGAGATATGGGCAACCAGCCCATTCTGCAACATGAATTCGCCCAGCGCACCGCTGCAGGCCATATAAGGCTTGCCCAAATCATCATTGAGCAATTGCGCGGTATGCCATGTCATTGGCGGACGCAAGCCCAGGCCGAGCGCCTTGGAAAAGGCTTCCTTGGCAGCGAAGCGCGTGGCGGCATAGCGCACGCCGCGCAGCGGGCTGCGGGCGCAGCGCTCCTGGTAGACCTGGAATTCTTCGGGACCGAGGATCTTGCGCGCAAAGCGCTCGCCGCTGCGCTCGAGGGCGGCGGCGATGCGAGGTACTTTGCTGACGTCGGTCCCGATCCCGTAGATCATTTTGCGCCCAGACGGGTCGACACCATGATGGCCTTCATTTCGCGCACGGCGTTTTCCCAACCGGCGAAGATCGAATGCGCCACGATGGCGTGGCCGATATTCAGTTCCGCGATTTCCGGAATAGCGGCAATCGCCTGCACATTGGTGTAATGCAGGCCGTGGCCGGCATTGACCTTCAGGCCATTCTGCACGCCCCAGCGCACGCCATCCTTGATGCGCTGCAGTTCGCGCGCCTGCGCCTCGCCTTCGGCATCGGCATAGGCGCCCGTGTGCAGTTCGATGACCGGCGCGCCGACTGCGGCAGCGGCCTTGATCTGCTCTTCATCGGCGTCGATGAACAGGGACACGCGAATGCCCTCGCCTTGCAGCTGCTTGACGGCCGCTTCCACTTCCTTATGGAAGCGCACCACATCCAGCCCGCCTTCGGTGGTGATCTCGGTGCGTTTTTCCGGCACCAGGCAAACGTCCGCCGGATTGATGCGGCAGGCGAAGTCGATCATCTCCTGCGTCACGGCCGCCTCCAGGTTCATGCGCGTCACCAGCTGCGGCGCCAGCGCGATCACGTCGGCATCCTTGATATGGCGGCGGTCTTCGCGCAGGTGCAAGGTGATGCAGTCGGCGCCGGCCTGCTCGGCCAGCAGTGCTGCGCGGATCGGGTCTGGGTACACGGTGCCGCGCGCATTGCGCAGCGTGGCGACGTGGTCGATGTTCACGCCAAGGTCGATGACAGTGCCGGAAGGAGACAGGAAGCTCATATTCTTTCTTAAAGTTGCAGCAAATCGATCAATATCTGGCGCGTGTTCAATGGCGCGCCACCAAGGTGCCAGGACAGCAGGTAGCGCATCAGCTGCTTGCTTTGCGCCTGCGTGGCCGGGTCGGCGTAATCCTCGCGCTCCATGTCCAGCAAGGTCTTGCCGGCGACGCGCGGCGCCATGTCCTCGTCGCGCTCCGGACGCGGGCCGCGATCCGGGTCCACCACATAATGTACATCGGGCAGCACTTTCGTGCGCGAGACCGTGCAGCGCGTCAGGTCAGCGGCCACGCCGGTTTCCTTCAGCAGCGCCATTTCGAACTTGCGCAGGACGATCGGCGCCGGCTCGTTGTGGGCCAGCTGGTTGAGGGTGGAGACGTAATGGTCGAACAGCCTGGCATGCGCATCGTCGCGCGCGGTCAGCTTGACCAGCAGTTCATTCAGGTAGAAGCCGCACAGCAGCGCGGTCTTTTCAAGCGGCAGCATGCCGCCAACCCAATCGGCATCGGTCAGGGTGCGCAGCTCGTTCTTGCCGGTCCAGCCGGTCGTCAGCGGCTGGAAGGTCTGCAGCACCCCGCGCAACTGGGAGTGCGGACGCTTGGCGCCCTTCGCAATCAGCGCCACGCGCCCGAAATCGCGCGTGAACAGCTCGACGATGAGCGAAGTTTCCTTGTAAGGATAGGAATGCAGGACAAAGGCCGGCTGCCCCGTCACGCGGGTGCCGGCCGTGCGCTGCTGCCCCGGCGCGCGGCGCTTCTGCGCCGGCGCAGAAATGTCCGGCTTGGGGCGGTCCGACGCCTCGGCAGGACTAAAAGTCGACATTTTCTCGGCCACCGCTAAATTGTCCACTTTTGTTCCTGACCCCAAGGTGGACATTTTATTCGTAGCCGTATGCGCGCAGGCCAGCCTCGTTGTCGGCCCAGCCGGATTTCACTTTCACCCAGATCTCGAGGTAGACCGGGCCGCCGAACAGCTTTTCCATGTCCTGGCGGGCCTGGGTGCTCACTTCCTTCAGGCGCGCGCCCTTGTTACCGATGATCATGGACTTGTGGCTGTCGCGCTCCACCAGGATGGCGGCAAAGATGCGGCGCAGGTTGCCTTCCTGCTCGAACTTCTCGATCAGCACTGTGCTGGTGTACGGCAGTTCATCGCCGACAAAGCGGAACAGCTTTTCGCGCACGATTTCCGAGGCCAGGAATTTCTCGCTGCGGTCGGTGATGTCGTCTTCGCCGAAGATCGGCTCATTCTCCGGCAGGTGCTTCTTGATCTCGTTCTGCAGGCCGTCGAGCTGGAAGCGCAGCTTGGCGCTCACCGGGACGATTGCGGTGAACTGGAACTTCTCGGCGATCTGCTGCGCGAACGGCATCAGCACCGCCTTGTCCTTCACACGGTCGGACTTGTTGATCACCAGGATTACCGGCACATTCTTCGGCAGCAGGTCCATCACCTGCTGGTCGGCCTGGCCGAAGGTGCCCGCTTCCACGATGTACAGGATCAGGTCCGACGATTCCAGCGTGTTGGTGACCGTCTTGTTCAGCGTCTTGTTCAGCGCATTCGAGTGGCGGGTCTGGAAGCCCGGCGTATCGACGTAAATGAACTGCGCGTCCGATACGGTCTGGATGCCGGTGATGCGGTGGCGCGTGGTCTGCGCCTTGCGCGAAGTGATGCTGACCTTGGCGCCGATCAGCGTATTCATCAGGGTCGACTTGCCTACATTCGGGCGGCCGACAATGGCGATGTAACCGCAGCGGAAGCCGGCGGGAGCGGGGGCATTAGTCATGATGCAAACTCAATTCAGTTATTGTTTGGCGAGCTTCTTGTCCGCCGCCGTTTCGCCCTGGACCGTGGCGATGCCGGCCAGCTTGAGCTGGGCCGAACGCTGGCGCGGCTTGCGGCCGGCCGATGGGGCTTTCTTCAGCGCCTCCTCGGCGACTTCCAGCGCCAGCTTGGCGGCTGCCTGTTCGCCGGCGCGGCGGCTGCCGCCGCGCCCGAACACCTGGATCCCCAGTTTGGGCACCAGGCACTCGATCTCGAACTCCTGGCTGTGCGCGGCGCCATGGGTGGCGACCACGTTGTACAGCGGCAGCGAGATCTTCTTCGACTGCAGGAATTCCTGCAGCAGGGTCTTGGCATCCTTGCCCAGGGTCTGCGGGTCGACCGAGTCCAGGATCGGGATGTAGAAGGCGCGGATCACGCCCGCAGCCTTGTCGAAACTGCCATCCAGGTAGATGGCGCCCAGCAGGGCCTCCAGCGTATCGGCCAGGATCGACGGGCGGCGGAACCCGCCCGATTTCAGTTCGCCCTCGCCCAGGCGCAGGAACTGCGACAGTTCCAGCTTCTGGGCGATTTCGAACAGGGATTGCTGCTTGACCAGGTTGGCGCGCACGCGCGACAGGTCGCCCTCGTCAAGGGAATTGAAACGTTCGTAGAGGATGGAGGCGACCACGCAGTTAAGGATCGAGTCGCCGAGAAATTCCAGCCGTTCGTTATGCAAACTGCTGTGGCTACGGTGCGTCAAGGCCTGCTGGAGCAATC
>JBCNOX010000160.1:0-9666 GCA_039593645.1 Pseudoduganella sp. | reverse complement strand
CGCCCGTCCGCCGTCAAAGTACGTGCCTACAACGTCAAAGGCGAAGCGTTCGAGGTCGACGCCGACGGCCTGCTGGCAGTCTGCATCCAGCACGAAATGGACCACCTGAAAGGCAAAGTATTCGTTGAATACCTGTCTCCCTTGAAACGCAATCGTATCAAGACCAAACTGCAAAAAGAAGAGCGTGGCATGCAGCGCGAAGAAGCGCTGCGCGCCTCGGGTCGCCGTTACTGATACCTGCGGGGGGAAGCATGAAAGTGATCTTCGCGGGCACGCCTGAATTTGCGGCCGTTGCCCTCCAGGCCCTGCACGAAGCAGGTTTCGAGATTCCCTTGGTACTGACCCAGCCCGACCGACCGGCCGGCCGCGGCATGCAGCTGCAGCCTTCGGCGGTCAAGCAATACGCTGTCAAGCACGGCATTGAAGTGCTGCAGCCGCTCTCGCTGCGCATGGATGCCAAGGACCCGCAGCGCGCGGCGGAAGCGAAAGCTGCCCACGAGCGACTGCTGGCCACCGAATACGACGTGATGGTGGTGGCGGCCTACGGCCTGATCCTGCCGCGCTCCACCCTCGACATCAAGCCTTGCCTGAACATCCACGGCTCCCTGCTGCCGCGCTGGCGCGGCGCCGCCCCGATCCACCGCGCGATCGAGTCGGGCGATGCCGAGACCGGCGTCACCATCATGCAAATGGAAGAAGGCCTGGACACCGGCCCGATGTTGCTGGTCGAGCGCACGGCGATCACGCCGCAGGACACCACCGCCACCCTGCACGACAAGCTGGCCGCCATGGGCGCCCAGATGATGGTCAAGGTGCTGCGCAAGATGGAACACAGCGTTGTGGAGGCCGTGCCGCAGCCGGAGCAAGGTGTCACCTACGCCAACAAGATCCTCAAGGAAGAAGCGGCACTGGACTTCAGCCAGCCCGCGCGCGACATCGGCCGCAAGATCCGCGCCTTTAATCCCTTCCCCGGCGCACATGGCGAGGTGAATGGCACGGTGATCAAACTCTGGGGTGCTGAAGTGCTGGACGAAGGCAGCAGCGCCGCGCCCGGACAAGTGATTGCCGCCGACGCGCAGCACGGCATCATCGTCGCCTGCGGCCAAGGTGCTCTGCGCCTGACGCAGTTGCAGAAGCCTGGCGGCAAGCGGCTGCCGGCCGCTGAATTCATCAAAGGCTTCCCGCTCGACGGGCAGCGCTTCCAGTAAATGGACCAACTCGCGGCGCTGCGCGCGCTTCGCCGCGTTGTTGAACTGGGCAGCTTCACGGCTGCCGCCGATGCCCTCGGCATTTCCCACACCATCGTTTCGCGCCAGGTGCGCCAGCTTGAAGAACACCTCGGCGCCCAGCTCCTGAACCGCACCACGCGGCGCTTCGCCCTGACCGATGCGGGGCGCGATTATTACGAATCCACCCGTGCAGTCCTGGACTTGTTGGACGATGCCGACCGCAATGTCGGCCGCCACCAGGCCGAACCCACTGGCACCTTGCGCATCAACGCGCCGATGGCTTTCGGCACCATCGAGGTGGCGCAATGGCTGCCAGGCTTCATGGCAAGGTACCCTGGCGTGCAGGTCGACCTGGTATGCAATGACCGCATGGTGGATTTGATTGAAGACGGTTTCGACGTCGCCCTGCGCCTGGCGCGCGAACTGCCAGATTCAACGCTCGTCGCGCGCCGCCTGGCGACCAGCAAGGTGCTGCTGGTGGCCAGCCCCGACTACTTGCGCGCGCATGGCATGCCCTCGGGTCCTGGCGAGCTCGCGCAGCACAACTGCCTGGTCTACACCGCAGCGACACGTGCCAATGAATGGGTGCTGGTTGGGGCCGATGGAGAGGAACATTCGGTCGCTGTACGCGGTTCGCTGCAGGCCAATACCAATGTCGCCCTGAAAGCGGCGGCAACGGCGGGCGTCGGCATCGCCAACGCCGCCGCCTTCATCGTGCGCGAAGAACTGCAGCGCGGCACCTTGGTGGAAGTCCTGCCCGGCTACACGCCCAAACCGCGCGAGCTGTACGCCCTCTACCCGCAGAACCGCCACCTGTCGCCCAAGGTGCGCGCCTTTGTCGATTACGCCGCCAGCGTTTACATCAACATCTTCTGAACCGCGCGGAACTGCTGCGTAAGGCCGCCCCAGCCCCAGGCTGCCGGGCGCGCATCGTCGATGTGGATGTAGCTCACCTCATGCAGTTCGCCGAGCAGGTTCTGCAAGTCCTGATAGACCGCCGCGATATAGGCCGACTTCTCGTTGGCGGTATTAGTCTCGTCAGTGATCTTGATGTCGAAATAGAAGCTCGACTTGCCCAGCTCCGCCAGCGACTCGCCGCCGACAAACCACTGCTCACGCGGCGTGTAGTGCACGGCGATGGCGGTCAGCGCAGGCGCCTTGTGCAGGATTTCGCCAGTGTGCTTCATCAGGATGCTGGTGACTTTTTGGGCAGGCACTTGTTCCGGGGTGCCGCTGACGGTGATATTCAGGATAGGCATTTTGAATCTCCTTCAAAGTGGTTGGTTGATGGAGCCATCTTAGGCTGGGCTGCCACGCTCTGGTAGCAGTCTGGCAACACATGATTTGTGCGAATCCAGCACAAATCGCAAAATGTCCACATTCGTTCCTGACCTCAAGGTGGACATTTCGAATAAGCAAATGCCGAATTTGTATCGGCCGCCGGGGGTGGTGGCCGGGGGAAAATGCTGCTTTGCCGTATAATTTCAGGTCCACGTTGCCCAATCCGCGATCAAAATGACTAACACGACCCGTCCAACCTCCAAGACCGAAGCCCAGCTGCGCGAAATCCTCGCGAAGCGCATCATGTTCCTGGATGGCGCGATGGGCACCATCATCCAGCAGTACAAGCTGGATGAAAAAGCATATCGCGGTGAGCGTTTCGCTGATTTCGCCGCGCCGGAAGGGAGTGGCCACCGCGAGCTGTTCGTCAAAGGGAACAACGAGCTGCTGACGCTGACCCAGCCCCAGGTGATTCAGGAAATCCACGAGCGTTACCTGGCGGCGGGCGCGGATCTGATCGAAACCAATACCTTCGGCGCCACCTCGATCGCGCAGGACGACTATTTCATGGCCCACCTGGCCTATGAAATGAACGTGGAAGCGGCCAGGCTGGCCAAAGCCGCCACAGCCAAGTATTCGACCGCCGACAAGCCGCGCTTCGTCTGCGGCGCACTCGGCCCGACCCCGAAAACCGCCTCGATTTCGCCGGACGTGAATGATCCGGCTGCGCGTAACGTCACATTCGACCAACTGGTTGCCGCCTACTACGAGCAGGTGCGCGGCCTGGTCGACGGCGGCGTCGACGTGCTGCTGGTCGAAACTATCTTCGATACCCTGAACTGCAAGGCGGCACTGTTTGCAATCGACCAGTACTTCGACGAGCGCCCTGAGATCGAGCGCCTGCCGCTGATGATCTCGGGCACCGTGACCGACGCCTCCGGACGCATCCTGTCGGGCCAGACCGTGCCGGCTTTCTGGAACTCGGTGCGCCACGCCAAGCCGCTGACCATTGGCCTGAACTGCGCGCTGGGCGCGACCCTGATGCGTCCTTACGCCGAAGAGCTGTCGCAGATCGCCGACACCTTCGTCTGTATCTACCCGAATGCCGGCCTGCCTAACCCGATGAGCGATACCGGCTTCGACGAACTGCCGGAAGATACTTCACGCCTGCTGCGTGAATTCGCCGACGCAGGCTTCATCAACGTGGCTGGCGGCTGCTGCGGCACCACGCCCGACCACATTGCCGCCGTGGCCAAGCTGCTGTCGACCGCCACCCCGCGCGCTGTGCCGCACGTACCGGTGGCGCAGCGACTGTCCGGCCTGGAGCCGTTCACCATCGACGACGACTCGCTGTTCGTCAACGTTGGCGAGCGCACCAACGTGACCGGCTCCAAGGCCTTCGCGCGCATGATCCTGAACGAGCAGTACGACGAGGCGCTGTCCGTCGCCCGCCAGCAGGTGGAAAACGGCGCCCAGATCATCGACATCAACATGGACGAGGCGATGCTGGATTCCCAGGCCGCCATGACCCGCTTCCTGAACCTGATCGCGTCCGAACCCGATATCTCGCGCGTGCCGATCATGATCGACTCCTCCAAGTGGTCGGTCATCGAAGCAGGCCTGAAGTGCGTGCAGGGGAAGGCCGTGGTGAACTCGATCTCGCTGAAGGAAGGCGAAGAGGAATTCATCCGACAGGCCAAGCTGTGCCGCCGCTACGGCGCCGCCGTGATCGTGATGGCTTTCGACGAAACCGGCCAGGCCGACACCTACGCACGCAAGATCGAAATCTGCGCCCGCGCCTACAAGGTGCTGACCGAGAAGGTCGGCTTCCCGCCGGAAGACATCATCTTCGACCCGAACATCTTTGCGGTCGCAACCGGTATCGAAGAGCACAACAACTACGCGGTGGACTTCATCGAAGCCACGCGCTGGATCAAGAACAACCTGCCGCACGCGAAGATTTCCGGCGGCGTGTCGAACGTGTCGTTCTCCTTCCGCGGCAACGACCCGGCACGTGAAGCAATCCACACCGTGTTCCTGTACCACGCCATCAAGGCCGGCATGACCATGGGTATCGTCAACGCCGGCATGATCGGCGTCTACGATGACCTGCCGGCCGAACTGCGCGAACGCGTGGAAGACGTGGTGCTGAACCGCCGCGAAGACGCCACCGAGCGCATGATCGAATTCGCAGCGACGCTGAAAGGCGGCGCCAAGCAGGAAGCGGCCAACCTGGAATGGCGCAATGCGCCGGTCGAGAAACGCCTTGCCCACGCGCTGGTGCACGGCATTACCCAGTTCATCACCGAAGACACGGAAGAGATGCGCCAGCAGGTGTTCAACAGCGGCGGCCGCCCGATCAATGTGATCGAAGGCCCGCTGATGGACGGCATGAACATCGTCGGCGACCTGTTCGGCCAGGGCAAGATGTTCCTGCCGCAGGTGGTGAAGTCGGCGCGCGTGATGAAGCAGGCCGTGGCCCACCTGATTCCCTACATCGAGGAAGAGAAGAAGGCGGAAGAAGCGCGCACCGGCATCGTGGCCAAGCCGAAGGGCAAGATCGTCATCGCCACCGTGAAAGGCGACGTGCACGACATCGGCAAGAACATTGTGTCCGTGGTCCTGCAGTGCAATAACTTTGAAGTGGTGAACATGGGCGTGATGGTGCCGGCTTCCGAGATCCTGGCGAAAGCCAAGGCCGAGAACGCCGACATCATCGGCTTGTCCGGCCTGATCACGCCGTCGCTGGAAGAAATGGCCCACGTCGCGAAAGAGATGCAGCGCGACGAGCACTTCCGCATGCTGAAGATCCCGCTGCTGATCGGTGGCGCCACCACCAGCCGCGCCCACACCGCGGTGAAGATCGCCCACAACTACGAAGGCCCGGTAGTGTACGTGCCGGATGCTTCGCGTTCCGTGTCGGTGGCGCAGTCGCTGCTGACCGACGAACAGCGCGGCAAGTTTGTTGAAGAACTGGACCACGACTACGCCCGCATCCGCGAACAGCACGCCAACAAGAAGGCGCTGCCTACCGTTTCGCTGGAAGCCGCCCGCGCCAACAAGGCCAAGCTGGAATTCGCGCCAGTGCGCCCGAAATTCGTGGGCCGCCGCGTGTTCAAGAATGTCGACCTGGCAGCGATTGCCGAGTACATCGACTGGGGCCCGTTCTTCCAGACCTGGGATCTGGCGGGCCCGTTCCCTGCCATCCTGACCGATGAAGTGGTGGGCGAGGCAGCCTCCAAGGTGTTCGAGGAAGGCAAGGCGCTGCTGAAGAAGATCATCGAAGGCCGCTGGCTGACTGCCAATGGCGTGATCGCGCTGCTGCCCGCGAATACGGTCAATGAAGACGACATCGAAATCTACACCGACGAGTCGCGCTCGGAAGTAGCCTTCACTTACTACGGCCTGCGCCAGCAGGGCCTGAAGCCGGTTATCGATGGCGTGCAGCGCCCGAACCAGTGCTTGTCGGACTTTATCGCGCCGAAGGATTCGGGCAAGCAGGATTACATAGGCATGTTTGCGGTAACTGCGGGCCTGGGCATCGAGAAGTATGAGAAACGCTTTGAAGATGCGCATGACGATTATTCGTCGATCATGCTGAAGGCGCTGGCGGACCGCCTGGCGGAGGCGTTTGCGGAATACCTGCATGAACGCGTGCGCAAGGACCTGTGGGGCTATGCTGCCGACGAGGCCCTGAGCAACGAGCAGTTGATCAAGGAAGAGTACAAGGGCATTCGCCCCGCGCCTGGCTACCCGGCCTGCCCGGAGCATACCGTGAAGGCGGATGTGTTCCGCGTGTTGAACGCGAACGAGATCGGGATGGAACTGACGGAATCGTTTGCGATGTTCCCTGGCGCGGCGGTGTCGGGCTTCTACTTTGCGCACCCACAGTCGAAGTACTTCACCGTCGGAAAAATCAACGAGGACCAGGTGATCGACATGGCAGCGCGCCGTGGCGTGGCAAAGGACCAGCTTGAGCGTTGGCTGGCGCCGAACCTCTAGACCGGCAAAGCGGTGTCTGACCCGCAGGGTCAGACACCGGCTTTCAGCCGCCGCGTGCCAGGTGTCAGACCCCGTGGGTCTGACACCGCCTTACCGGTTTTGGGCGCGGAAGCGCCAGATCGCCAGCGCTCCAAACAGCAAAGCAAAGGCCAGCTGCACGCCTGCAGTCTGCAGCGCCACATCCATCCCCAGCCCGCGCCAGGTCATGGCATCCAGTCCATCCACCGCCCAGCGCGTCGGCACCACAATGGTCAGCTGCTGCATCCACTGCGGGAAGATAAAAGTCGGCACCCAAGCCCCGCCCAGCATCACCAGGATCAGCGTGGCAAACACCGCCAGCCCGCGCGCCGCTTCCGGCGTCTTGCCAAACGCTGCAATCAGCAAGCCGAACGAAGCCGTCATCAGCGCAAACGCCACCACGACCAGCGCGAACCCCGCCACATTAGTAATCTGCACTTTAAACATCAGCATCGCAGCAAAGAAGATCGCAACCATCAACCCCGCCGCGATCATGGCGCCGGACAGGGCGCGCGACAGCAGTACCTGTGACATCGTGATCGGCGCCGCCAGCAAGCGATTCCAGATTCCCATACGGCGCGCCAGCAAAATGCCGATTCCCAGATCGATCCCCATGAACAGGATGAACTGCACGCCCATGCCAGCAAAAGCGTGCGCGTAGCCGTTGTACTTCGGACCCGAGCTGAGGGCTTCATCCTTGGTGGTGAACGGCACACTCATGCCGACACCGCCGCCTTGTTCGTTCGCCGGCTTGGCCGCCTCACGCTCCTGGAATTTCTTCAGGCTACCCAGCAAGCCAAGCAGCGCCTCCTTGTCCTCGCTGGCAGGGGAAGCCTCCAGTTTTTTCAGGTTGTCGTCCGTGAACTTGGAACCCGACGCGCCGCCGCCCATCACCTCGCCCGTCACGCCCTGCATGACATGCTGCGTCAGCAAGCCCTTCACCATTGCCAGCACGGTCGATTGCGAAGGGTCGTAGAACACCGGCAGCTCCGGCTTGCTGCCGGGGTCGAATAGGGACTTTCCCGCCGCATCGCCAAAACCGGCCGGGATGACCACGGCCACCATCAGCTTGCCCGCACGGACTTTATCCTGCGCTTCCTGCAGGTTCAATTCCCTGACCGCCAAATTGGCATCGGCCTTCAGGGCATCGCCGACCTTGCGGCCGATCACGCTGCTGTCCTGCTGCACCAGGCCGATCTCGATCTTGCTGGTATTGCCTCCAGCCGAACCGCCAAACAGTGAACCGAAGAAGGCTGCCAGCACGATCGGCATCAGCAGGTTGAGCATCAGCGCGCGCTTGTCGTTCAGGTAGAGGATCAAATCCTTGCGGATCATTGCAATAATTGCTGTCATCGGAATTCCTTAGTCGCGCAAGGTGCGGCCGGTCAGGGAAAGGAAGATATCTTCCAGCTTGGTGCGGGCGGTAGCGAAATGGGCCAGCGTGTGGCCTTGCTCGTCCAGCCAGCGCAACACCGGCGCCGCGTGGGCCGTGCCGTGCAAGCTGATGTCCAGCGACACGCCATCACGGCGCACACCCGCTACGCCCGGCAAGCCTGCCAGCGAAGCGACCAGCAATTCGGCCGGCAGGATATCGGTGTCCGCCAGCTCCACCTGCAGCGCAGCCTGCGCAGGAAGGCGGCGATACAGCTCCGCCGGCGGCGCATCCGCCAGCACCTTGCCGTGGTCGATGATCACGATATGGTCCGCCAGGCGTTCCACTTCTTCCATGTAGTGGCTGGTGTAAATCAGCGAACGGCCCTGCGCCTTTAACGCTTCGAGCGTATCGAAGATCGCATTGCGGCTTTGTGGGTCAACGCCAACGGTCGGCTCGTCGAGGATGAGCAATTGCGGGTCGTGCAGCAGCGCAGCGGCGATATTCAGGCGACGCTTCATGCCGCCGGAAAAAGTGGATGGCTTGTCTTTCGCGCGGTCGGACAATCCCACCAGCGCCAGCACTTCCTCTGCGCGCTTGTTCAGCGCAGCACCCTTCAAGCCGTACAGCGCGCCGAACAGTTTAAGGTTTTCTATCGCCGGCAGCTCTTCGTACAAGGCCAGGTCCTGCGGTACCAGGCCGAGTTTCTGCTTGGCCGCGCTGGCGCCATGCACCACCTGTTCGCCGTCCAGCGTAACGCTGCCCGTGTCCGGCTTGATCAAGCCACAGATCATGCTGACCGTGGTCGACTTGCCTGCGCCGTTAGGTCCCAGCAGGCCTACGGTCTGTCCGCGTTGCACCTGGAACGACACGCCATCGACCGCGCGCCGTTCGCCAAAGGACTTGCTCACCCCACTGACACTTAACACTCTTCGTCCCCCAGAACAAAAAAAACGGCGCCGCTACCGCGGCGCCGCTATCGGTGCGCACACCTCTACAGGGCGTATCGCACCACGTTGTCACTCCATTCAAATGCCGACATTTCCAGTTCCACCAGCTCCTCGGTCGAAATCGCGAGGTCCGCCAGTGCAGGAAGGATGCGGGTATCCATGTCTTCCAGGCGCTCGATGCACTCGGCCAGCTTGAGCAGGTCGCCGAAGAAACCGCCGCGGAACATCAGCGCTTCGCCGACTTCATCGCCCATCGGGATCTGGGCCAGGATTTCCTTCATCGGTATGCCGAACAGCGTATCCATCAGCGACATGATGCCAACGGTGAAAGCGATATCGGCCACATGGCGGTGCGCCGGGCGCAGTTTGGTGGCCAGCAGTTCCAGCAGGCGGCCGCGCGTGGTGGCCAGCATCAGCAACGGCGTCATCGAATGACCGCGCTTGCCAGGCTCCGCGTACAGCATGATCTGCAGCCAGCGCTGCAACTGGCGGCGGCCCAGGATATGCACCGCCTGGCTCAGCGAATCGATGCGCTGGCGCGCGCCAACGGCCGGCGTATTCACCAGGCGCAGCAGGTTCAGGGCCAGCGACACATCCTTCTTGATCGCGCGTTCGATCTCGGCGTTGTCGGCATCCGAGGTGACCAGGGTCATCAGCTCCATCACCGCCATCTGCGACGGCGACAGTTTCTTGCCGCTCATGATGACCGGCTTGGCGAAGTAATAGCCCTGGAAATAATCGCAGCCCAGGTCCAGGCAGTTCTTGAATTCGTCGCGGTTCTCGACCTTGCAAGCTACCAGCTTCTTGCCGTCCT
>JBCNOX010000016.1:0-22675 GCA_039593645.1 Pseudoduganella sp. | reverse complement strand
CGAGTAACCGCCTCGGCGGTTCAGGCGCGTTTGGACTTGCTGCCGGCTTGCGGCGGCAGCTTGAATACTTCCAGCGCCTTGGCGACGGCCTGCGCCTGCAGGTCCAGCACGCCGGTAGCGGCAGAAGCCTCTTCCACCATCTGGCTGTTCTGGCGCGTCACTTCATCAAGCTGCACGATGGCGTCTTTCACCTGGCTGACGCCATCGCTCTGTTCGCGCGTCGCGCCGCGGATATCGCCCATGATGGCAGCCACGCGGCCGATCGCGGCAATCACCGCGTCCATGTCGTTGCCGGCCGTGGTGGCCACGCTGGCGCCGCCTTCGATCTTGTGGGCGGATGCGTCGATCAATGCCTTGATGTCCTTGGCCGCCGCCGCGCTGCGCTGAGCCAGGCTGCGCACTTCGCTCGCAACGACCGCAAAACCGCGGCCGCTTTCGCCGGCGCGCGCTGCCTCCACCGCTGCGTTAAGCGCCAGGATATTGGTCTGGAAAGCGATCCCGTCGATCAGTCCAATGATGTCGACAATCTTGTGCGAGGACTGGCGGATTTCGTCCATCGCCGTCACCACCTGCGCAACGGCCACGCCGGTGCGCTCGGCCAGCGCGGTCGCTTCGTTGGCGACGCCATTGGCAGTGTTCACGTTATCGGCGGTCTGGCTCACGGTGCCGGTAATCAGGCCGATATGGGCCGTGGTTTGTTCCAGGTTGGCCGCCTGCGCTTCGGTGCGCGCCGCCAGGTCGACGTTGGCGGTGCGAACCTGCGTGGTCGTGCTGCGCGTCAGCGCGAAGTTGCCGCGGATGTCGCCGAGGATCGACGCCAGGTTCAGGTTCAGCTGGCGCACGAAGGCCTGCAACTGGCCCAGTTCATCATGGCGGTCGACCGCCATGCGCGTAGTCAGGTCGCCGCCGGCGAGGATGCGGGTGGCATTGATGCAGGCTTGCACCGGCGCCACGATGGCGCGGTGCAGGTTGTGCCAGCCGTACAGCGCCAGGACTGCCAGCAGCAATGCCTGCAGGTGCAGCGCAAAGTCTGGGTAGGGCAGCACGGCGTGCAGCGCCATCGACAGCGCCAGCAGCGTCATGCTGCCGAAGCACAGCGCCATGCGCTGCGACAGCGAAATGTCGCGCAGCGCATTGGTGATCTTCTTGCGGCCGCGCGGCGCAGCAGCGCCACGGGTAATGCGCACGCCATCGGGATTCGGGCCCTTGACGGTTCGGTACAAGGCTTCCGCTTCCTTGACCTGCTGCGGCTTGGGCTTGGTGCAGACCGACATGAAGCCGGTAGGGCGGTTCTTCTCGATCACCGGAGTGACGTTTGCGATGCACCAGAAATAGCCGCCATCCTTGCAGCGGTATTTGACCAGGCCGCGCCATGGTTCGCCCGACATCGTGGTGCGCAGCATGTCTTCTTCAACCTGCGCGGGCATGTCCGGGTGGTAGAGCGCCTTTTGCGGGCGCCCGATCAGGTCCTCACCCGCGTAGCCGCCGACTGCAATGAACGTCGAATTGGTGTAGGTCAGGCGGCCCTGCAGGTCGGTGGTGATGACAATGGGTTTGCCATCTTCCAGCAAGGTTTCATGTTCGGCTGCGGTGAGTGTGCTGCGCATGTTGACACTTTGTTTCAGTTGGGAAAGATCGCTGAGCATACTAGCAGATCGACGAATGGCCGCGCCGAAAGCGTGGCCATTTCGTGGTTTTTCCGCCAAAACAGTTGTCTCTGGATTAACTTGGCAGTTGTACTGCAAAGCCGACGCCGAAGCGGTTCCAGGCATTGATGACGCCGATGACGAAGGTCAGCTCGGACAGCTCCTGTTCGCTGAATTGTGCGGCGACGGTGTTGTACACCTCGTCGGGTGCGCCGTTTTTCGAGAGCTCGGTCAGCGTCTCGGTCCACAGCAGCGCCGCGCGTTCGCGTTCGTCGAAGAAGGGCGTTTCGCGCCAGGCCGGCAGCGCCATCAGGCGGCGCACGTCTTCGCCGTTCTTCAGCGCGTCCTTGCTGTGCATGTCGATGCAGTAGGCGCAGCCGTTGATCTGCGAGGCGCGGATCTTGACCAGCTCGCGCAGGCGCAGGGGCAGCTGCGATTCGGCGATGGCGCGTTCGAGCCCCATCATGGCCTTCATGGCGGTCGGGGCGGCGGTGTAGTAGTTGATGCGTTTCATGGTGGATTCCTCCGGTGGGTTGCGTTGAATCCACTTTAGTCTGGACGAGATTGCGGATAAACTGGTATTTATCGTTTTGAATATACGGAAAGTCGAACAATCATGGCTTTTGACCGACTCGAGGCAATGCGGGCCTTCTGCCGCATCGTGGAAGTGGGCAGTTTCGTCGGCGCGGCCGAAGCGCTGGGCGTGCCGAAGACCACCATCTCCGGCCAGATCCAGGGACTGGAGGCGCACCTTGGCATGAAGCTGCTGCACCGGACCACGCGCCGCGTCTCGCCGACCACCGACGGCGCGGCATATTACGAAGGCGCCCGCGCCCTGCTCGACGACCTCGACGAACTGGAGTCCTCGCGCCACGATGCGCGCGGCCGCGTGCGGGTCGAAATGCCATCGCCGGTCGGCACGGGCCTCATCATCCCGGCATTGCCGGACTTCGCAGCGCGCTATCCCGGTGTGCAGCTCGACATCGGCTGCGGCGAGCGCGTGGTGGACCTGGTGCAGGAGGGGATCGATTGCGCCTTGCGCGGCGGTCCGGTGGCCGACCAGGACCTGGTCGCGCGGCCGGTGGGGAATATGCGGTTCTGCCTGTGCGCCGCGCCATCCTATCTTGCGTCGGCGCCGCGGCTGGCAACGGTGGAAGACCTGCCCGCGCACCGCTACCTGGGCTTCGTGTTCGCGGCGACAGGCCGCCAGCATGTCCAGGCGCTGCTGCGCGGCGAACAACGCTACGTGATCGAGCAGCAGCCGGCCATGCGCTTCAACAGCGCCGCCGCCTACGTTGCTTCAGGCGTGGCGGGGCTGGGCATCCTCAACATCCCGCGTGCGGAAGCGGCGCCGCATTTGCGCAGCGGCGCGCTGGTGGAAGTGCTGCCCGACTGGCACCTGGGCAGCATGCCGATCAGTCTTGTCTACCCGTACGCGCGCAGGCTGTCATCGCGCGTGCGGGCTTTCACCGACTGGGCCACCGCCTTGATGGCCAGCGACCCCTTGTGGCGTTAAGGCTGCTTTGTGGCTTTCGCGCCAACCAGCTTGGCCACGCCGGCCAGCGTGGTCTGCGCAGCGTTCAGTCCAAGCAGGAAGTCCTTGTCCGAATAATTCGAATACAGGTCGGTGGGCTGGTGCCAGTGCGGGTTCCAGCCGGCGCCAATCTGCTGTCCACGCTCGTTCTCGCGCAGTGAAATCGACGGCACCAGGTCCATGAATGGCGTGGAGTCGGTATTGGTCATGTGGAAGCCGACGGCGGCCGGGTAGTTGGTCGCGTATTTGTCGTTCGCGGCGCGGAACTCCCACGCTAATTTTGCCGAAGCTTCCGCCTGTTTCGAATTGGACTGGAACTCGATATTCACGTCCGCTTCCAGACGCTGCTCTTTCGGCAGCACGTAGACTGGATGGCCTTTCGCATCCAGCACCGGCTTGCCCGCATCATCGAGCTTCGGAACCGGCATGCCGTGGTCGAACAACATCATGTCGTGCTGGATCATGCCCAGCCAGCGTGGCTCGGGATACTTGCCGGAACCTTTGGGCGACTCGATGCCTTGCAGGTTCTTGCGCTGCTCGACGTAGGCGGCTGCGCCGTTCAAGCCGGTTTCCTCGTTGTTCCACAAGGCGAAGCGGATCGAGCGCTCGGTTTCCACGCCTGGCATGTTGAAGATGCGCGCCAGCTCCATCACCAGCGCGGTGCCGGAGCCGTCGTCGTTGGCTGCCTCGCCAAAGCCGATGCCGTCCATGTGGGCGCTGACGATATACATCTCATCGGGGCGCGCCTTGCCGATCTTGGTGCAGTAGACGTTCTCCCGCAGCGAAGTGCCTTGCGGCGTCTGTTCCGCATTCAGTGCGCGCAGGCGTTCGTCCGGCTGCTTCATCGGGTCGTTGTTCACGCCGGTCGGAGCGCGGTTGCCGAACAGCGTGCTGCCGCCCTGGCCCGGAGGCCCGCCCGCACCGCCGCCTGCCGCCACCGCGGGCTTGCCGCGCACGGCCGGCTCGGTGAACTGGTACTGCAGGCGCTCCACGTTGGAACAGCCATATGCCTTCAACTGCGCCTCGATCCAATCCAGCGCCTGACGGTTGCGCTCCGTGCCCTGGCGGCGGTCGCCGAACCTGGTCAGGCTCTTGATGGTGGCCTTGTACTTTTCCAGTTCAAGCTGGCCGACCAGGGTCGAAATCGGATCGGCAGCGGGCACCGTTTGTGCGTGGGCGGCGTTTGCCGCGAAGGCCAGTGCGATGCTGAGCGCGACGGTTGGTTTCATGGGTGGTCCATCCGGTTGATTTGGTCCGGGCATTTTGCACCTTTCGCGCTGGCCGCAGTATGAATTTTCAATGGGATATACAACGTTACATTCGGACACAGAGCTGTGATCCGTTACGCCCGGGAGGTTGCCAATAATGCCAAAACCCGAATAGAATGCGGTGCACGCGGGTGTAGTTCAATGGTAGAACGGCAGCTTCCCAAGCTTCATACGAGGGTTCGATTCCCTTCACCCGCTCCAATCATTCTTTGACCATGGCCAAAGCGAGCTTCCAGGTGCTACCGTGCGGTGATGCCCGCATCCAGGCGGTGGAAGCGCATAGCAGCCAATCCTTTTCCCGGCATACCCACGAGCAGTTCGGCATCGGCCTGCTGACGCATGGCGCGTCGAAGTCGTTTAGCGGCCGCGGCATGGTGGAAGCCGGCGCTGGCGACGTCATCACAGTGAACCCGAATGAAGTCCACGACGGTGCCCCGCTCGGCGGCGGCGGGCGTAGCTGGAAAATGCTCTACCTGGAGCCCGGCTTCGCGGCGGACCTGCTGCGCGATGCCGACACCGGCACTGGCGGTGCCTCTCTGGAGTTCAGCGCACCAGTACTGCGCGACGCCGGCCTGGCGGCAGGGTTCGAACGCGCATACGCTGCCGCCACGTCGGGGCTGCCGGGTGCCCGCCTGGCGGCCGAGCACCATTTGCTGGAGTTGATGGCGAAGACCTTGCTCCGCCGCCGCGCCGAGGTCACTAGAGCTGTCGAGCCAACCGCTATTGCCCAGTCGATGATGGAAGACGATCCCCTGTCGGATTGGTCGCTGTCCGAACTGGCCGATGCTTGCGGCTTGAGCCGCTTCCAGTTGGTGCGCTCATTCGCCCGCAATACAGGTTTTACGCCGCACGCATTCCTCCTGCATCGCCGCATCCTGCTGGCGCGTCGCCTGATCGCCGGCGGCATGGCGCTGGTCGATGCCGCTGCCGCCAGCGGCTTCGCTGACCAAAGCCATATGACCCGCGTGTTCACGCGCAAATACGGCGTCGCCCCCGGCGCCTTTGCAATTTCGTTCAAGACCTGATCGCGCCAGCCGGTTTAGCATGCAGCTTTCGTTGACGGAGACTGCATATGGTGGGGTATCTGTATTGCGCGCTGGCGATGGTCACGGTCGGCAGCACGGTGGTGGCCAGCAAGGTGATTGCAGCGGGACTGCCACCGTTCACGGCGACGGCATTGCGCTTCATGGTGGCGTTGCCGGTGTTCCTCATCCTGTGCTGGCTGCTGCGGGCGCGCTGGCCACGTATCGGGCGGCGCGATGCCGCACTGCTGTTGCTGCAGGCTGGCGCGGGGAGCGTTGGCTATACGGTGTTGCTGATCTCCGGGATGTCATTTACCAGCGCGGCGACTGCGGGAGTTCTGGTTGGCACGCTGCCGATCGTGACGGCTGCATTTGCGGTGCTGGGGCTCGGTGAGCGGCCGACGATGCGGCTGCTGGGGGCTATCGCGTTGGCGGCGTTGGGCGTGATGGTTGCCAGCGGCGTGAGTTGGCCTGTCGACGGGGCGGCAGGCGACGCGGGGGCGGGCATGGCGCGCGGGGCAGGGCAACTGCTCGGGATGGCGCTGGTGTTGGCCGCAGTGGCTTGTGAGTCGTTCTTCATCCTGCTGAACAAGCGCCTGCGTACGCCGATTGAAGCGCTGCCGCTGTCGACGCTGATGTGCGCCCTGGGGCTGCTGTTGGCGGGCGGAGCGTCGCTGGCGTTTGAACAGCCGTGGCAGATCAGCGTCAGCACCAGCGCGCTGCAGGCGGTGCTGTACTACGCCCTGGTGCCGACCGTGCTGGGTTTTGTATTGTGGTACGCCGGCGCGGCGCGCATCAGCGGGGCGGAAGCGGCCTTGTTCACGGCCGTGTCGCCAATCTCCGCAACGCTGCTCGCCAACACTATCCTGCACGAAGCGATCACGCCACCGCAGCTGGCCGGTATGGCATGCGTGCTCGCCGCGGTGGCGAGTCTTGCCTGGAAGCGTACTCCTTATGGTAGGGTTGAGCCTTTGTAACCGAGGAGCTGCGCCATGAGCGTCACAAAACAAGTATCCACCCTGCTGGCCGGCCTGGCGCTCGCCGCCAGCGCTTTCGCAAACCCATTGGACGTATTGACCGAGAAAGAAGCCGGCAGCGGCCTGAAAGCCGCGCTGGAAGCCGGCTCGGTGGCCGCAGTGGGCAAACTGGGCGTTGAGGGCGGTTTCCTGAACAACGATGCGGTGCGCATCAAGCTGCCGCGCGTGCTGGAAAAAGCCCGCCCGATCCTGGAGATGACCGGGCATGGCGAGCAGCTCGAAGAACTGGAAACTGCAATGAACCGCGCCGCCGAGCAAGCCGTCCCGCTGGCCAAGCCGCTGCTGGTGAATGCGGTCAAGTCGATGACGCTGAGCGATGCCAAAGCCATCCTGACCGGCGGCGAAACCTCGGTCACCGATTTCTTCAAGGAGAAAACCGCTGCGCCGCTGGCGGTGAAGTTCAAGCCGATTGTGAAAGGCGTGACTGACCGTTCCAAGCTGTCCGGCCAATTCAATAACGCCATGTCCCAGGCTACCAAGTTTGGCCTGGTCGGCGAAGAGCAGGCGACGGTGGAAAGCTACGTTACCCAGCGCGCGCTGGACGGCCTGTTCCTGATGATCGGGGAAGAAGAGAAGAAGATCCGCGAGAATCCGATTTCCTACGGCAGCAAGGCGATTTCCAAAGTCTTCGGCCTGCTCAAATAAGCGTCCGGCCGCGCGGGTTGCGCGCTTGCGCAGCTGAGTTCAGGACTTCAAGCTGTCCTGACTTGAAAGTTTGCTGGTGTTCGCCGTCGCTGTCACGCCAGCGGCACAGGACATCCTCGTCATCGTTCCGGCCTGAAGGACCGGGCGAGGTGCGAATCACCAGCATCTTATGGCGCCAGCCGATTGGCCGCACCGCATCTCCTGCCTTTGCCCGTTCGCGTTCCATAATTGCCTCCTGCAAGCAGCTGGAAGCATGATACGCCTGTCGGGCAAGGCAGGGCGCCCGGTCAGGAACCTACCAGTTGTACCGCATCGATGTACAGGCGGTCCGTGCTCAGGTTGTTGGATTTGGTGATACGCGCGGCCTTGGCCTTGTAGGTGGTCTTTTCGATCGGCTGCACGAACCAGGTGCGGGCGCCGCGCCTGTCGACCTTGACCGTATTGATGCCGCTCCAGACGGTGTTCCATTTGCCGTCGGTATCCTGCAGCTCAACTTTGGTGATGCCTTCCAGGCCATAGCCATCGCTGATCGCTACGCGCAGCTGGGTGGCATTGACCGGATTCTGGAAGCCGACTTCAAGCGAATCGAAACCGACGTCGCTGCCCTTTGTCGCAAAATTCTTGCCGTCAACTTTACCGGTCGCGTTGGCAGGTTCATAGCTGCTGCCGCCGTACTCGGAGGTGGCGCTCGCCGTGCTGGCCCATTGCGCGTTGGTGTCGTTGATGTAGCCATCTTCCATATTCGAGTAATCGAGCTTGGCCTGGCGCTTGGCCATTTCCTTCTGCTCGGTGCTCATGTTTTCCATATCCATTTGCGGGGTTGGCAGTGGATTGTTGCCGGCCGCGGCAGTGTTGCCGGCTGCGGCTGCAGGTGCAGGCGCTGGGGCGGCCGGTGTCGCGGCAGGTGCGGCAGCGGGGGCTGGAGTCGCTTCGGATGCAGGTTCCGGCGCGGGCGCCTTCTTGGCGCAGGCTGCAAGCAGCAAGGCAGGTAACAGCAAGGCGTATTTGGTCTTCATGACGGCTCCCTTTATTGATTATCAAAACAGCAAGTCGCCGATAATGTCACAAAGACGCCCCGCATTCAATTGTGCGCGGGGTTTAGTAAGTTACTAAGTGCTATTTACGCAACATTCACGTCCAGCAGGACAGTGTAGGCAAGGCGCTTGCCCTCAAATACCCGGCCGCCGCGGATGACGGCGTCGGTTGACGTGAGCTGGCCGGCGATTTCCTGACGCGCCAGCATGGTGCGGAAGGCCACGGCGTCTTTCGGCGCCAGGTAGCCGACCATCTCGTTGTTGAGGAAGACGGCGACCGCCTTGTCTTCGTAGGGATTGTTATCGTCTGCCAGCAGCAGCGCCTTGTGATGGGCGTTGGCAGCGGCGTCACCGTGCTCGCCGGCCAGGGCACGGATGGTGTCGGAGTAGCGCGATTCGCCCAGCACTTCCAGCTGGAAGCGGCCTTCGTCGGTCCAGTGGTGTACCGGCTCGCCCTGCGGCAGCGGGGTGTAGGAGCCGCCCGCCGGCTTGCCCGTTGGCGCAGGAGCGGATTTCGGGCCGCCTTTCAGCAGGAAATACAGCGTTACCAGTGCCAGGACGATGATGAGGATATTCAGTGCGAGGGCCATTACAGTGGGCTTCCTAAGGGACAAGACCCGCTATTATCGCAGGCCGGGCGGGAAAACCGGAATGGTATAATCGCCCCTTTTCCTTGCACGTTTAGCCATGTCTTCCGAATCCACGCCAAAGGGCAAAATGCTCTATGACCCGACCGAACACCGCATTCGCAGCTTCGTTACGCGTGCCGGACGCCTGTCCACGGCGCAGGAACGTGCGCTGAATGAACTGGGACCGAAATTCCTGGTCGAGTACAAGAAAGAGGCGCTCGATTACGAGAAGACGTTCGGCCGCAAAGCGCCGGTGATCCTGGAGATTGGCTTCGGCATGGGCGGCACCACCGCCCACATCGCCAAGCTGATGCCGGAGAAGGATTTCATCGGCGTGGAAGTGCATACTCCCGGCGTGGGCAGCCTGCTCAAGCTGATCGACGAGGAAGGCCTGTCCAACCTGCGCGTGATCCAGCACGACGCGGTGGAAGTGCTGCGCGATATGATCCCGGCCGGTTCCCTGGCGGGCGTGCATATCTACTTCCCGGACCCTTGGCACAAGGCCCGCCACAACAAGCGCCGCCTGATCCAGGCGCCGTTCGTGAAGACCCTGTGCGAACATCTGGCGCCGGGCGGCTACATCCACCTGGCGACCGACTGGGAAGACTACGCGGTGCAGATGCTGGAAGTGCTGAGCGCCGAGCCGGCGCTGCAGAACACCGTCGAGGGCTATGCGCCGCAGCCGGCCTACCGCCCGCTGACCAAGTTCGAAAACCGTGGCCTGAAACTGGGCCACGGCGTCTGGGACCTGGTGTTCACCAAGAAGTAAGTCAGGCAGTCACCGGCGACTGGGCCTTGGCCCGCGCCGGCATGAAAGCCAGCAGATTCCCTCCGATGACCAGCAGCAGCCCAGCCAGCGCCATGCTGCTCCACTGGTAGCCCTCAAAGAAGGTGGACACTGTCAGCGCCACCACCGGGAACAGCACCGTGCAGTAAGCCGCGCGGTCCGGACCGATCCTCCCTACCAGCAGCAGGTAAGCCGTAAAGGCAATCACCGATCCCGGCACGGCCAGGTAAAGCAGCGCACCGATATAACGCGGGCTGGGGTCGAAGGCGAACGGCATGCCGAGGGCCGCAGCGCCTATCGTCAGGATGGTGGCGCCGCACAGCATGGCCCAGGTGTTGGTCAGCCAAGGTTGCATGCCCAGCGCCTGCATGCGGCTGGAGAGCAGGTTGCCGGTCGAGAAGCACAGCGTGCCAAGCAGCGCCAGCCCGAGCCCTGCCAGCATGCCGGAATCGTTCCAATGGCCCCGCATGGAAGGCAGGAACAGCATCACGATGCCCGCCAGTCCCAGCACCGCGCCGCCCAGCACTTGCGGGCGGATCGGGCGGTTCATGAAGACGCGCCCGTTGATCGCATTCCAGATCGGGGCGGTCGAAAACACTACCGCCACCAGTCCGCTCGGCACCCACATGGTGGCGTAGTAGAAGCACAGGAAATTACAGCAGAACAGCGCGAGACCTTGCGCCAGCAGGTAGCGCCAGGCAGAGCGCGGCGGCAGGATCTGCTGCCTGCGCACGAGCAGGATCAGCATCAGCACCAGCGCCGCGATCCAGAAACGATAAGCGATCGAGACCGGCGCTGCGACAACGCCGAGCTGGAATTTGATCGCGATCCAGGTGGTGCCCCAGATGAGCACCGTGGTGAGGTAGAGGGCAGTATTCATAGTACTGCCAGTGTGCCGCTTGCCGCACGCCGGCAGTTGTCTGATCTTGCTGCTTATTCCCGGTTACGACTTGGCCGTCGGCCAGAGGACTGCCTGGGCCACGATCACCGTTTCGCCGTTAAACGTTACGGAAGGCGAGCCGTAAAGCTGGTAGCCAAGTGCCAGCGCTTCGCTGACTCGCCGGCAAAACCTCGAATCATCCGGACCCGTCAAGACTCGGTAGATTGGCAGGTCGTCTGGAGGTGTATTCATATTCAAGCACTCTCACTAGGCAAGAAACAATTCGGTTGGCTAGTATTATGAACCAGTGCGTGGAATGCCGCGGCGTCGCGCGATGCCCAATGCGGACAGTCCAAGGCCGAGCAGCGCCAGCGTGCCTGGCAGCGGGACTTGTTGCGTCGGCGTCGTGTCGACGTTGATCCCGGAGAAGCCAAAGCCTTGCGTTCCGCCGTCCTGGTCGATGTTGAACACGACCGAGGTGACGTTGCCCATGCCGGCGATCGCCAGGGTGCCGAGTCCCGACAAGGTCTGTGTTGCGCCGTTGGAGCCGGTCACGGTGACCGACGCCGCACCCGCGTCGTACCCGGCGATATTGATGTTGACCAGGTTGAAGCTGGCGCCGAAGAAGTCGATGACCCAGCTCACGTCATCGGCGTTCTGGAAGCCGTTGTGGACACCAATGTCCCCAATGTAGCCGGGATCGAAATGGTCGCCCGCGCGCACCATGCGTAGCCGGAAGCCATCTTCGGTATAGGTGTCGACAACTGCCGAACCATTGTTGTTGGCGAATACGCCGCTGGTCAGGTCCAGCTGGATCGGGCCTGCGTGTGCTGCGGAGAATGCGAATGACAGGGCTGCCAGGCAAGCGAGCTTCTTCATCGAAATTCCTTTCAGAACAGTAGTCTGGTTGACAGTATTGACTCAAAAGCAATAAGCAATATCTATACCTCGCTCCAACAAGTTACTGATTCTTATGGATAAGTGGCATATGCAAGGTTGGCCGCTGTAAGTTTTCCCGACACGCCTTGTCTGATCTTGCGCAAATCCACCGGCGTGCCGGCAGGGCCGAAAGGGGGCGTGCTAGACTTTTCGGCGTGAAGCCTCCGACCGGACAACTTGAACAAGCCGTTCCCCGCAAGCGCATGGGAGCGGCAGCGCGCGCAGCGTTGGCGGATAAGCCGGGCGATGCCATGTCGCACGCCGTGTTCCGCACCATGTCCGGCACCGATGCGACACTGGAGCGCTTTGCCTGGCTCGGCGACGGGCTGGCCGCGGCGGTCTGGCACCGCAGCACGGAAGAGGCGGTGACGGAGTACCGCCAGCCAGGCCATCACACCCTGTCCTGCTACCTGGGCGGCGGCTACAGCGTCGAACGCGAAGGCTTGCCGGGGCAGTACGGCGCGCCGCAGCGCCTGTGCTCACTGCCGGACTGGCACGAATCGGAGTGGGTGGTGCGCGGCCAACTGCGCATGCTGCACATCTACTTCATGCCGGAGCATTTCACGCAGCGTGCCGTAGCGGAGCTGGACCGCGAGCCGCGCGAACTCACGCTGCAGGACCGCACCTATTTCGAGAACCAGCGCCTGGTGCAGTTGTGCGGCGACTTGCTGCAGCAGCCGTGGGACGACGCCGACCAGCTGCTGCGCGCCAACGAGATCACGCACCAGGCATTGAGCGAACTGCTGCACTCGCAGTCGATGAGCAAGCCCGGCCTGCGCCTGCGCGGCGGCCTCGCACCGCTGGTGCGGCGCCGCCTGCATGAGTACATCGAAGCCCACCTCGACCAGAACATCACGCTCGGCATGCTGGCCCAGCTCGCCTGCATGTCGGAATTCCACCTGGCCCGCATGTTCCGCATCAGCTTTGGCATGCCGCCTTCGGCCTGGATCGCGGCGCGCCGCATCGAGCGGGCGCGCGGACTGCTGCGCGCGGGACGCCTGCCGCTGCAGCAAGTCGCCGAAGCCTGCGGCTATGCCGACCTCAGCCACTTCACCCACCGCTTCAGCGCAGCAGTCGGCATGCCGCCTGGCCGCTATCGCCAGCTCACGGCCGCAGCGGCTAGCATCGCGCTATAGCGCGCAATGCTATCGCGACGGTGCGCACGATTTGAGGCGGCGCGCGCGCCGCCGGCAGCGCCGGCGCAGCATTAGCTCCTGTCCACACACAGGAGATTGCCATGTCCAAGTTCGCTCGAATGATGCTGTCCGCGCTGGCGCTGCTCGCTTGTACAGCGCACGCACAAAACGCGCCCTCGTACCGGGCCGTCAAGTTTGACGCGCAGTTCCGGCCGCACATATTGAATGACGTCGGCCAGGTCGCCGGGATGGGCCAGGATGGCAGGCCGGCAATCTGGAATCCGGATGGTTCCATACTGCAGCTGCCTGGCGCCGCCAGCGAGGTCACCATTACCGGCTTCAACAACCAGGGTACGGTGGTCGGCAATGCGCTGATCCCCGGTTACAGCCTGCCGCAACCGGTGGTCTGGCGCAACGGCGGATCAGTGGAGCGCTTGCCATTCACTGGTCTGGGCGGCTACACCGAGGGCATCAACAACCGCGGCGACATCATCGGATATATGGCGGGTGCGTCCGATACCGGAACCGGGCATGTAGGCTTCATCCAATGGGGCGACGGCAGCACACCGCAGCTGTTTGACGACTACAAGCCGCAAATGATCAACGACCACGGCCTGGTGCTCGGGCAGCGCAGCGATGCATGGGGCCTCCGAAGCTGGCAGGACGGCGTGTTTGGCGATACCCTCATTGGCGATGGCCTCTACATCAGCGGACTCAACAACGAGGGCCACATGTCCGGCAGCCACGCCGCCACGGAAGCGTACTGGATCATAGAGCGGGACGGGCAGTTCGATGCGCGGCAACTATGGTCGGGTTCTACCGCCGACATCAACGATGCGGACAGCATCGTCGGCTTTACGGAATGGAGCAATCACGCCATGTTGTGGTTCGACGGGCGCGCGTATGTGCTCGATCACCTTTGGCACGACGCGGAATATTCGGGCTGGTCGCTGCTCAACGCGTGGGACATCAATGCCAGCGGCGCAATCCTCGCCAACGGCTTCGGGAACGGAGATGCCGCCTTCCTGCTATCCCCGGTGCCCGAGCCAGGCGGCGCTATCATGTTGCTGGCAGGGCTCATGCTGCTGGCGCTGCACAGGCTCGCTCAGCGCAAACTGTTTGCCCGCGCGATGTCATGCTCCCTGCTGGCGCTGTTGACCAGCAGCGCGTACGCGCAGGAAGCCCCAGCGTACCGCGCAACCAGGTTCGATGGAAGCTTCATGCCCAAGTTCCTGAACGATGCTGGCCAGGTCGCAGGCATCAGCCAGGACGGCAAGGTGGTCATCTGGAGTCCGGATGGCTCGGTTGTACGCCTGCCCGGAGTCGTCAACGATTTGAGCATTACCGGATTCAACAGCCAGGGAACGGTGATCGGGAATGGCTTGATCCCCGGGTTTTCGAAACCGCAAGCGCTCATGTGGCGCAACGGCGGCGCCATGGAGCTGGTGCAGATTGCCGGGGCGGGCGGTGTCGCAGCCGGCATCAACAATCGCGGCGACATTGTCGGTTACAACTTCGATCCGCGCACGGGAAACGAGCCGGTCGGCTTCATCCAATGGGCGGATGGCAGTGCGCCGCAACTGTTCGGTGACTACCGGCCGACCATCATCAACGACCTGGGCATGGTTCTCGGCAACCGCACCGATGAGTTCGGCACCAGGAGCTGGCGCGACGGCGTCTTCGGCGACGACCGTACGCCCTACGACTTCTATGCCCGTGCGCTGAACAGCGAGGGCCGCCGGGTCGGTTATCAGGAAAATGCTTACGCATACAGCCTGCTCGTGCGCGGCGCCGAACGGGACTACCGCCAACTGTGGTCACGCTATGCCTTCGACATCAACGATGCCGGCAGCGTCGTCGGCGAAACTGCCTATGAGCGCGCCATGCTGCTATACCAGGACCGGCCCTACGTGCTGGACCACCTGTGGAACGAGGAACAATATGCCGGCTGGTCCCTGGAGAGAGCCTGGGACATCAATGCCAGCGGCCAGATCCTCGTCAGGGGCGGCAACGAATGGGACCAGTTCGGGACGTTCCTGCTGACGCCCGTGCCGGAACCGGCGCAGGGAGCGCTGTTGCTGGCGGGCCTGGCGCTGCTGGGCAGCTTGCGCCTCAGGTCAGGTCGGCGATCAACCTGACGATCTCGTCGCCGTAGGAAACCAGCTTTTTCTCGCCCACGCCGGAGATGCCGCGCATCTCGTCCAGCGAGGACGGGCGCACCTTGGCGATTTCGCGCAGGGTGGCGTCGTTGAAGATCACATAGGCCGGCACGCTGTGCTCGCGTGCTGCGCCCATGCGCCATGAGCGCAGGCGGTCAAAGATGCGCTGCTCGTCGCCATCCAGGTTGGTTTCCTCATAGCCCTTCGGCGCCGAGCTGCGTTTCTGCTTGACCGGTTTCTGGTACTGGCGCAGCTGCACTTTCTGGCCGCCTTTCAGCACCGGGCGCGCGGCATCGGTCAGCTTGAGCGAGCTGAATTGCTCGTGGTCGACGGTCACCAGGCCCAGCGCGATGACCTGGCGCAGGATGGCGCGCCATTCCTGCTCGCTGCGGTCGGCGCCGATGCCGAACACCGACAGCTTGTCGTGGTGCCAGGTCTGGATGCGTTCGGACTCGGCGCCGCGCAGCACGTCGATCACGTGGCCGGCGGCAAAGCGCTGGTCGCAGCGGTAGATGGCCGACAGCAGTTTCTGCACCGGCACCGTGCCGTCGAAGGAGACCGGCGGAATCAGGCAGGTATCGCAGTTGCCGCAAGGCGTGGCAGGTTCGCCGAAGTATTCCAGCAGGCGCACACGGCGACAGCTCAGGGTCTCGCACAGGCCGAGCATCGAATCGAGCTTGGTCGAGAGCACGCGCTTGAAATTCTCGTCGGCTTCGGATTCGTCGATCATGCGCCGCTGCAGCACCACGTCCTGCAATCCGTAGGACATCCAGGCGCTGGCCGGCAGGCCGTCGCGGCCGGCGCGCCCGGTCTCCTGGTAGTAGCCTTCGATCGATTTCGGCAGGTCGAGGTGGCAGACGAAGCGCACGTCCGGCTTGTCGATGCCCATGCCGAAGGCGATGGTCGCAACCATCACGATGTTTTCTTCGCGCAGGAAGCGTGCCTGGTTCTCGGCGCGCACCGTATGCTCCATGCCGGCGTGGTAGGCCATGGCGCGCACGCCATGCTCGTTCAGGAATTCCGCCGTCTCCTCCACCTTCTTGCGCGACAGGCAATAGACGATGCCGCAGTCGCCGGGGTGTTCTGCGGTGATGAAGTCCAGCAGCTGCTTGCGGCCGTTGGTTTTCTCCACGATCTGGTAGCGGATGTTGGGGCGGTCGAACGACGAGACGAATTGCGCGGCATCGTTCAGCGCCAGGCGGTGGATGATCTCGGCGCGCGTCTGCTGGTCGGCGGTCGCCGTCAGCGCAATGCGCGGCACATTCGGGAACTGCTCGTGCAGCACCGACAGCTTGATGTATTCCGGGCGAAAGTCATGGCCCCATTGCGATACGCAGTGCGCTTCGTCGATGGCGAACAGCGCGATCTGCGAGTCCTGCAGCAGGTCGAAGCAGCGCTGGGTCAGCAGGCGTTCCGGCGCCACGTACAGCAGGTCGATCTGGTTGGTGCGCACCAGCCGTTCGATGCGCGCCGCTTCTTCATAGGTCTGCGTGGAATTCAGGAAGGCTGCGCGCACGCCGACTTCGGCCAGCGCGTCGACCTGGTCCTGCATCAGCGCGATCAGCGGCGACACCACCACGCCCACGCCTTCGCGCAGCATGGCCGGGATCTGGTAGCACAGCGACTTGCCGGCGCCGGTCGGCATCAGCACCAGCGCATCGCCGCCATTGCCGACATGCTCGACAATCTGCCCCTGCTGGCCGCGGAAGGCTGGGTAGCCGAATACGGTCTGGAGCAGGTGCAGGGCGCGCTGGCTGGTGTCCTGGTCTTGCATGCTCTTATTCGGCCCAGGTGATCATGCCGGAGTAGGCGGTGGCAATCACCACGATGCCGAACACGATGCGGTACCAGGCGAAGACTGTGAAGGTGTGAGTGCTGATGTAGCGCAGCAGCCAGCGGATGCAGGCGAAGGCGGATGCAAAGGCGACCACGGCGCCGATGCTGAACAGCGGCAGGTCGCCGGCAGTCAGTTGATCGCGCGCTTTCCACAGCGAGTAGAAGGTAGCGGCCAGCAGGGTCGGGATCGCGAGGTAGAACGAGAACTCGGTGGCGACCTTGCGCGACAGGCCGAACATCATGCCGCCAATGATGGTGGCGCCCGAGCGGCTGGTGCCGGGAATCAGGGCGAAGACCTGGGCGATGCCGACTTTCAGCGCATCCAGGGTAGTCATGTCGTCCACCGACTGCACGCGCACGGCGACCGGGTTATTCTTGGCGCGGCGTTCGACCCAGAGGATGATCAGGCCGCCGATGATGAAGGCCAGCGCCACCGGCAATGGCGCAAACAGCACGGCCTTGATCTTGTGTTCGAACAGGAAGCCCAGCGCGGCGGCCGGAATGAAGGCCACCACCACGTTGAGCGCAAAGCGGCGCGCGCGCGCTTCGCGGAACATGCCGGACAGGACTTCGCCGATCTTCCTGTGATATTCCCAGATCACAGCAACCATTGCGCCGCCCTGGATGGCGATCTCGAACACTTTGGCTTTCTCGCCGGTGAAATTCAACAAACTCCCCGCCAGCACCAGGTGGCCGGTGGAGGAAATCGGCAGGAATTCGGTAAATCCTTCGACCAGACCCATGATCAGAGCCTTCAGCGCGAGAACGATATCCATTGTGATTTTGTTAAGTGTGTCGGTGGGGAAACGCGGGCGGGATGCTGCGCGGGCACGAAGCTTACCATGAGCACGCCCTGCCGATGCACTTGAATCAAGAGTAGTCCCGTTGCCGGGGCGCCGGTTTGCGCTGCGTCAGGAGTGGACCCGCACCAGGCGGCTGCTGGCGGCCACCAGCAACAAGGCGCCGCCCAGGACGGAAAAGGCCAGGTCCAGGCTGGACAGGTGGGCGACAAAACCGATCATGGCAGGACCGGCCAGGATGCCGGCGTAGCCGATGGTGGTGATGGCGGCAATCGCCAGGCTGGCCGGCATGGCGCGCTGGTTACCGGCGGCGGTGAACAGGATCGGCACGATATTCGATGCGCCCAGGCCGACCAGCACGAAGCCGGCCAGCGCCACGGCTGGCGTGGGCGAGACCACCGCCGTGAAGAAGCCGGCGGCGGCGCACAGGCCGCCCGCCAGCAGCACCCGGCGCCCGCCGAAGCGGCCCACCACGCGGTCGCCGGTCAGGCGGCCTGCGGTCATGGCGACGGCGAAGGCGGCGTAACCGAGGCCGGCACGGCCTTCCTCCAGCCCGCGTTCGGCGGTCAGGAACACGGCGCTCCAGTCCAGCATGGCGCCTTCGGCCAGGAAGACGATGAAGCACAGGGCGCCGATGAAGATCACGGCGCCGTGCGGCATGACGAAGGTCGGGGTGTCGCCGTCGCGCGCTTCCGGCTCGTGCAGCAGGTCAGGGCTGGCGCGCCACAGCAGGAGCACGATCAGCGCCACGATGGCCAGGCAGGCGCCCAGTGGCCCGCTGCCAAGCCACAGCAGCAGCGCCATGCCGCCCGCACCGGCAAAGCCGCCCAGGCTGAACATGCCGTGGAAGCCGGACATCAGGGCGCCGCCGCTGGCTTTTTCGACAATCACGGCTTGCACATTCATCGCCACGTCCATGGTGCCCAGCGAAGCGCCGAACACGAACAGCACCAGCCCAAGCAGGAACGGCGTTGGCGCCAGCGCCAGGCCGGGCAGGGCCAGGCAGACCACCAGGGACGACCACAGCACCACCTTGCGGCAACCGAAACGCGCCGCCAGCGCGCCGGTCAGCGGCATCGCCAGCAGCGAACCGAGGCCAAGGCAAAGCAGCAGCAGGCCAAGCGGACCCTCCGCCAGTTGCAGGCGCTCCTTGGCATAAGGCACCAGCGGCGCCCAGGCGGACATGGCAAGTCCCGCCGTCAGGAATGCAAGGCGGGTGGACAGGCGATGGCGGTGGTCGATGGCTTGATTCATGGCTGAACATTCTAGCCAGGAATCGTTTCCAATGCTGGTGCGCGCGCGTGGAGTCAGGGCGCGGTGGCAAGTTCCAGGGTGGCGAGCCAGTGCATGGCGTGCTCGCGCGTTTCGCCGCACATCTCGGCCGAGGGCTGCAAGCCGCCGCAGAACGCCGGGCGTTCAGGCCTGCCAAAGATTTTGCAGCGGTTGTCGTCGCCCAGCTGCACGCAGCGCACGCCGGCCGGCTTGCCGCTCGGCATTCCGGGTATCGGGGAGGTGATCGAGGGCGCCGTGCAGCAGGCGCCACAGTTTTCGCGGCAATTCATCAGCGAATTATGCCGCACAGCCCCATACGGGGCAAAACCGGCGAAAGCTGGTTGTAAGAATGTGAAGACATAATGCGCCACCTTTTTCTGCGCTGATTGGAAGTCTTTCATGTCCGTATCCATCAAGTTGTTCGCACCGGCCGTGTTCCTGTTGGCATCCCTCGCGGGATGCGGGGGCGGCGGCTCGTCCACTGAGGCGGCCGGCCAGGGTAACGCCACCCTCACGCCTGCCCCTAACCCAGGCAGTACCCAGCCTGCTTCATACTGGAAGCCTGCCCTGGGCGATACCTGGCAGTGGCAGTTGTCCGGGACGGTCAAGACTTCCTATCCGGTCACCGTGTTCGACATCGACCTGTTCAACACGCCGGCAGCGACGATCCAGGCCTTGCAGGCCGAAGGCAAGAAAGTGGTGTGCTATTTTTCCGCCGGCAGTTCCGAGAACTGGCGCGCTGATTTTTCCCAGTTCCAGGCCGCCGACATGGGCAACAACTTGAGCGATTGGCCCGGCGAGCGCTGGCTCGACACGCGCTCGGCCAATGTGCGGAAAATCATGCAGGCGCGGCTGGACCTGGCCGTGTCCAAGGGCTGCAATGGGGTCGAGCCGGATAATGTGGATGGCTACACTAACGGCAGCGGCTTTGCGCTGAGCGCAGCCACACAGCTCGATTACAACCGCTTCCTGGCAAGTGAAGCCCATAAGCGCCGCTTGTCCATCGCGTTGAAAAACGACCTGGACCAGCTGAACGACCTGGTGGGCGATTTCGACTTCGCCGTCAATGAACAGTGCCACGAGTTCAACGAATGCGGCGGATACCAGGTCTTCATCGCCAGCGGCAAGCCGGTGTTCAATGCCGAATACGCGGCCGCCTACCGTACCGATCCCGCGGCACGGGCTGCGCTTTGCGCCGATGCGCGGGCACGCCAGATCCACACCCTGGTGCTGCCGCTCGCTCTGGACGACAGTTTCCGTTACAGCTGCGAGCCGTAACCCAGCCAGCGCATAGCCTGCTCGCGCGACTCGCCGCACACCGCCTCGTCGGGGCTGAACTGGACGCACACGCGGGGGCGTTCGGGCAAGCCATACAGCTTGCAGCGCCGTTGTGCGTCCAGCTGGATGCAGGGCACGCCCGCCGGTTTGCCTTCAGGCATGCCGGGAATTGGGCTGGAGATTGCGGGCGCCGTACAGCAGGCGCCGCATTGTGGACGGCACGGGATCGGGGTGCGGTTCACAGCCGTGCGGGCGGCGTGCCTTGCTAATGAATGACGTGGTGCGTGCGGCTGCCGAAAGCTTTAAGAGCGTCGGACAGCGACACTTCGATCTGGCCCAGATGGGCGTCGGCCAGCACCCAGGGCTCGCCCTCGGCGGAATGGCGCTTGGCCACTTCGCGTTCGACCATGGCCACCATGCGCTCGTGCAGCACTTGCTGGTAGCGCGGCGAATCCGGATTGCCGGCCTGGGCACGGGCATACATGTCTGCCCCTTCCCAAAGTTCCTGGATGCGCTCATCCCCAAGTCCGGAGGCGGCTGCCAGGACTTGTAATGTTGTCTTGTTATGCATTTTTACTCTCCCAGACACGTTCTTTGACGCGTACTTAGCAGTAAATACCTAATTCTCACGAATTACCAATCTTTTCTATGGAATGGATCTTTATAACAACAGTCGTTGTTTTTCTGACTAGATTGTTGGTCAAGTGCGGTCTGCTAGAATGGCGTACGTTATGTGATTGGTGCCTTCCTGCAAGCCTGCTGGGAGGTGAAACGGGAAGCCGGTGCCGCGCGGGATTGCCATCTTGCGCCAGTCCGGCGCAGCCCCCGCTGCTGTAAGCCAGACAAAGCCGGACCAACGCCACTGTGCATCGCACGGGAAGGCCAGGCCGGTGGAGGATGAAGGCGAGCCAGAAGACCGGCCAGTCATTTTGATTGTGCGAAGCCCGGGGTGTGGTTTTGCGTGCTCGGAATCCTGCTGTGCCTACCACTATCTTCGTCCGGACCATTGCGGTCCTGCTATGTGCGTTCGCTTGCGCGCGTGCCAATGCGGCCGTGCTGTTTGCCATCGTCACCGAGCGCGCTGCGCCCATCGCCATCGAGGCGGCCCATCGCCATCTGGCCACTTATCCCCAGGACCGCATCGTGCTGCGCACGCCGGCGCAGTGGATGGCGGCCGACGACAAGCAGGCCGCCCAGTGGCTGTCGCAAGCCGACAGCATCCTGGCGGTATCGCTGTTCGGCGACCCGGCGCGGCGCCTGAAGGATGCCTTGCCGCGCTACGCCCGCCCGCAAGCGACGGTGCTGGCGATGAACGGCGAAGCGACGCTTAGCCTGTTGTCGCGCGGGCGCCAGGGCAGCCTGCAGGGCTTTTCGCCGGAAACGCTGCGCCAGCTCTCGACCGAGCAGCCGCCGGAAGCGGCGCTGCAGGCGGCCAGGGCGCGGCCGGCGGCGGGCCAGTGGCTGGCGGCGCGCCAGGTGTGGCAGGCCGGTGGCCGCGACAACACGGCGGCCCTGTTTGCGCACTTGCTCGACCCATCGCGCGCCCTGGCGGAGCCGCAGCCGGAACCGACCCTGCGCCTGCGCGTCGGCCAGCGCGAGTTGCACGACGCGGCGGCGTGGGGCAGGGCGGCGCAGCTAGGCGTGCAGGCGCGGCCGACAGTGGTGGTGCTGGACCTGTCGAATATGGACGGCGCGGTGCCCGACGCCCTATGCCGCCAGGTCGAGCGCAATGGCCAGCAATGCATGCAGGTGCTGCCGCGCTGGGGCGGTGCTTCGCGCGAGGCGCTGGAGCGTTTGCCGGAACTGATTGCGCCTGCCGTGCCGGCCGCCATGGTGGTGCTGCAGGACTTTGTGGTCGGCGCGGCGGAAGGGCGCGAGGCCGTCAGCGAAGCATTTAAAAAGCTCGACATCCCGTTGTTCAAGGCGATCCGCCTGTCCGACCGAACGGCCATGCAATGGCGCTTGTCGCCGGATGGCCTGCCGCCGGACTCGGTGCAGTACCGCGTGGCGCTGCCGGAGCTGCAGGGGATCGGCCAGCCGATCGTGGTGGCTGCACTGGGCGAGCCGCAGCGCGATAAATTGACCGGGATCGAGAACCGCCCGCCGGTGGTGCTGGCGGCGGAAATGGATCGCCTGGCCGCGCGCGTCGACCGCTGGCTGACGCTGCGCGCCAAATCCAACCGCGACAAGCGCGTGGCCCTGGTCTATTACAACCACCCGCCGGGCCGCCAGAACATCGGCGCCGACAACCTCGACGTGCCGGCCTCGCTGTTCGACATGCTGCACGCACTGAAGGACGCTGGCTACACCGTGGGCGAACTGCCCGCCACACCGGAAGCGCTGCTCGACCGCATCATGGCGCACGGCGTCAACCTGCCGGAGGATCGCGGCGCGCTGCACGAACTGGCGGGCTCGGTGAACAGCGTCAGCGCCGCCGATTACGCCAGTTGGTTCGGCACGCTGTCGCCGCGCGTGCAGGGCGAAATGACCGGTGGCCTGCTGGGCCGCCTGCACGCCGACGTGCTGGAATCGGAAGGCGCCGGCGAATGGGCGCTGGGCCGCAAGCAGGCGGAAGTCGTGATCAAGGAATTGCAGCACCTGGTGGAAGGCGCGGATCATCCGCAGCGCGAGGCGGCGATCCGCGACCTGGCGGCACTGGCCGATGGCTACGCCTCTTGCCTGCAGGCGAAGGCGAAACGCCGCTGCGCCGCGCTCGAACCGCTGCGCCGTCGCGTCGCGTCCTACGGCATCGAAGGCCTGAAAGGCTGGGGCC
>JBCNOX010000159.1:0-9732 GCA_039593645.1 Pseudoduganella sp. | reverse complement strand
CATAAACGGCCTGGCCGTCCTTGCGGCGGCGCAGGTATTCGAAATCGGCGCCGAATTCCTGTCGCACCGGATGGCCAAGCATGCCGATCAACTCGCCGAGCCGCTGACCGCGCGCCTCTTCCGCGCTGTAGCCATAGATTTCGGTGGCGCCCCGGGTCCAGAAGATCACGATGTCGTGGGGATCTGTGGCAATGATTCCGCCGGGAGCTTCTTCAAGGATGAACTTGCCCAGGTCAGTTTGCATGGTTGGTCTCTTAACGGACTCAGCGAAACCAATTGTAAGCGAATTCAGGTGAAAAAAAACCGCCTGCCCTTACGGGCGAGGCGGTGCGTAGCGCGGGGGTGCGCTCTTTAAATTACCAGGAGGCTTTCAAGGTGTAGGTGCCGCTGGTCGAACCAGTGCCACCCGAGTAGTAGTACACCTTGGCATACCACGTTACAGCAGTCGAGCCCGTGTTGGCGCGCGTTACGACATCGGCCTGGCCGGTGCCTTTCACGCTGGATGCCAGTTCGGTGCCTGCGCTGTTGTACAGCTTCAGGTCGTAGTCCGACGTGGCGTTCGGGGTCATCGTGGCGGTCAGGGTCTTGCCGGCTGGAACGGTGATGGCAAAGTAGTCCACATCGCTGCTGGCGCTCATGTTGGCGCTGACCGTGGTGCAGGTCTGGGTGATGGGGTTCGCGGTCGCAATGGTGTTATTGCTTTCCGTCTCAGGCTTGTTGACCGGGGTGCAGCTGCCGCCGCTCAGGATGTTCTGCGCTTCGAACTTGGCCTGGAAGGTGTTGGCGTAGCTCAGGTCCGATGGGAACAGGGTCTTGGCCGCGTTTACGATCGCAGTTGCCATGGCCGGCATCTTGATGTTCGAACCGAGGCCGAAGTGCGCTTCCAGGATGATCTTGTCGATGTTGGCGCGTGGCTTGCCGGCGGCGATCAGGGACACCATCGAGGAGTACAGCGGGGCGGACCACAGTTCGTCGGACTGGAAGGTCACGCCGTTTTCGGTCACCGAGGTGTGGGCGCCGTAAGTCTTGCTGCTGTTGTACTTGGCGTCGGTGCGGTTCAGCATGCGGCCGGCCCAGCACGAGTTGTGGCCGTCCCAGCTGAAGGCCCACTCAGGGTGGTAGGTCTTGCCGTTCGGCGTGCTGTAGGAATACGAAGCGGCCCAGTAGTCGCCGAAGCCTTCGCCCATGGCGCCGGTATCACCGCCGGACCAGCTCGAGTTGATGTTGTGCTGGATGCCGTGGCCGTATTCGTGCAGGATCACGTCGGCGTCTTCGCTGTCGTTGACGCAGCCGTGGCCGAAGGCCAGGTAATCGGTGGCGCCGCTGTAGCTGTAGTGCGAGTTGTCGTCGCCGTTCAGGCCGTCGGTGTCGACGTCGAAGGAGCGCTCGATGATGCCCTTGGTGCCGGTGAAGCCCAGCGACTGCATATAGCGCTGGTTCTGGTCCAGGTGGAAATAGACGTTGGTATCGTCAAACGCATTGTTGCCGCGCTTTGCGGTCCAGACGCCATTGGTGGTGGTGCTCGGCGCCGTGTTTGGCGCTTCGATGTTCTTGATGTTGACGTAAGGGCCGGTCAGCTTGTAGACACCGGAAGTCACGGTCAGGTCGCGCAGCGTCTTGTTCGAGTATGCCGGGTCGAAGGAAGCGGCAGACGAGGTGTCGGTCAGCGCGTCGTTATTCAGGCTGGTGCGCGGGTCAGGATCGAAGGCATAGCCGCTGCCGTTGATGCCGGACGCGGCCAGGGTGGTGACCGCAGCAGTGGTGGTGCCGGTCTTGCTGGCGCCTGCGCTGGCCTTGCCTTCCGCCATGGCGGCCTCGATGGCAGCCTTGCGGTCCAGCACCTGGCCAGGGGCTGCGGTGCGCGCCGCGATGCTGCGCTCGCCGCCCTTGTTGGTGCGCGGCAGCGAGGTAGTGTAGGAATCGATCAAGCTGCCGTCATGGGCGTTCAGGTACTGCACGAAACCGCCGGTCGGCATTTCAGCTTCGATGCTGACCTTGCGCGCCAGTTGCACGCCATCCTTGGTCGGCACCCACACCAATGCGGTGGAAGGCACGGTCACCAGCTTGTGCTGCACCTTCATGTTGGTCCAGCCTTTGTCCAGTGCTTCGTCGGCGCTGATCTGGGCCTTGTTGTACAGCTGGTTCACCGCGTCCGCTTCAGCCTTGGCCGAGATGTGGCGGGTTTCGTTGAAGATCTTCTGCAGGTCGCCGTTCTTGCCGATCGAAACGACGATCTGCGCGCGGTCCACCGGCAGGCCACGCAGCATTTGCTGGTAATAGTAGTGCTTGGCGGTCAGCGACTCCTTGACCTCGACCAGCTCCAGGTTTTTCAGGTTCGCAGGCAGGCCGTAGCGCGCCGCGTGAACCTTCAGCACGCCTTCTGCGGAAGCGGCCTTGGTGTTGGTGAAGATGGTCAGGTTGTCGACGGTTTTTTCACCGGCCTGGGCCAGGCTGGCGCATGCCAGCATGACCATGGAAGCAATAGTGGTACGAGTTGTGTAGCGCATGTTGTAAATTCTCTCCTGAGGCAGTTATAGATCTAGTTTTTTGGATGGAACAACAAGCCCCGCCGGGCTCAGCACTCGACTGCGTGAGCGGCGAGTATAACTATGAAAAGTTCACGGCTTTGCCTGGATTTTTGATTCAGGGCGCAAAACAATTGAGTCAAGACCGCGCACGCAACGTTAGAAGGAGTCGTCAGTGAAATTGAACACTTTGTTATTTTTTTCCTGCCTGGGCTGCACCGGGCAGGCCGCCGCAATCCCGGACGTGGAACCGGACGTCACGGCCCAGGTGGCCGAGGTCCTGGAGGGCATCACTGAGGGCAAGCCGGCGCAGGACCGCTTCACTGAACGCGGCGCCAGCTACCTCGCTGCGCCAGGGCTGCCTGCTCTCATGAAAGGCTGCCCCCGTCCGCTTGCGCTTGAGCTGCTTTCGCGAAACGTAAACGGGGAAGACCGGCTTTACGTGTACCGTGCGAAATGCCAGCCGCAAGCATTGCGCATTGCCATCGATTTCAACAAGGCAGCCCGCATCAACCGGCTTGAACTGGCTCCTGAGCGCTAGTTTCACGCGGCGCTGGACTTGGCGTGGCGTGTGTGGTCAGATATGCATTAATCAGCCAGGAGAAGAGCATGGACGTCATTACGACAGCAGTGACGGCAGGTGCCGGCGAGGGCGGCATCAGCGCCGCCTACCAGATGCTGAAGTCCCGCCTGGCGGCCCAGTCACCTACGGTCGCCGATGCCATTGCCGATGTCGAAGAAGATCCCGGCTCGCGTTCGCGCCAGTTCGCGCTCAGCGACGCCCTGGCTGCGGCTGGCCTGGCAGGCGACCGCTACCTGCGCGCCGCCGCGCGCAACCTCATCGATGAAGTGGAACGGCGGCGCAGCGCGCGCACGCCGGCAAAGGCCAGCCTGGACGGCGCTCCGGACCATGCAGTAATGAAAGTCTTCTTCGCGACCGATCGCGAACTGAGCGGCGACCGCCACCCTGCCCGCCTGTTCGGCAGCGCGCGCGGCCAGTTGCGCTATGGCAGCTGCGAAGTCAGCATTCCACGCGACCATCGGATGGGGGAAATGGAAGCACCGTCGCTGTTGCGGCTGGAGTTCCGCCAGGATCCCGAGCAGCATGTCGTGTTGCTTTCGGCCGACCTCAGTGAACGCGACAGCTATTTCAACGACTTGCGGCAGGCCGTGGCTGCCGACGGCACCCGCAGTGCCCTGCTCTTCATTCACGGCTACCGCACGACTTTCGAGGATGCCGCACGCCGTACCGGCCAGCTGGCTTACGACCTGGGCTACCACGGCGCGCCGATTTTTTACAGCTGGCCCTCGCAAGGCAAGCTGTCAGGATATATATTGGATGAAGCCAATGTGGAGTGGACCCAGGCGGACCTGGCGACCTTCCTCGCCGATGTCCTGGAGCAGTCGGGTGCAGATCACGTTTACCTGCTCGCACATAGTATGGGCAACCGGGCGATGGCTCACGCGACCGCCAGTGTGCTGGCGGCCCGTCCGGACCTGGCGAGCCGCATCCGGGAAGTGATCCTGGCCGCGCCGGATATCGACGCAGATGTGTTCCGCCAGCAGTTGTTGCCGGCTCTGGCTGCCGTGCCCAATCCGCTGACCTTGTATGCATCGTCCGAAGATAGTGCCTTGCGCGCGTCGAAAAGCGTCCACGGCTATGCGCGGGCCGGCGAAAGTGGGCCAGGCCTTGTGGTGGCGGGCGGCGTCGAAACAATTGACGCCAGCAAGGTGGATACCGGATTCATCGGCCACACGTATTTTGCCGAGCAGCGGTCCGCCTTGAGCGATATGTATTACCTGATCAAGCAACATACCAGGGCCGCCGAACGCTTCGGCTTGCAGGCGGTCGAAAGTGCGATGGGACGCCATTGGACGTTCCGCGTGTAACGGAGACTTCGTATGAGTTATGCCAGTGCGCCGGATGAAGCGGTTTTTTGTGTCGATAAATTGCTGCAGTACATGGGACAGGACGAGAAGGCCCTGAACACGGTGGTCAAGATTGTCCGCGACGGCATCGGACCGGGGGTGGAACCGCTGAACCTGGCCGGTGAAGCAATCCGTGATGGCAAGTTCATGGAAGCCCGCCGTATCCTGCACAACCTGCGCGGCTCGATCGGCAATCTGGGCGCCAAACGTTTCGTCGCAGCATCATTAGCGCTTGAACTGGCCCTGCAAGAGGGTCGAATTGTAGAAATTCCTCTCCTTTTCACTGCACTTGAAGGAGAGTTGAAGCTGGTACATGACCACGCAGGTGCGTGGCTTGACCAGCACGCCGGCCGCGCCGCCGCCCGCTAGCATTTAGTTACATCTGTTACCCCAGCCTTTTTTGTGCGGCGCAATACACGCATGTTATGATCGGAAACACTTTATAGGTTTGGCACTGTTGCGAGCCGTGCGCCTTTTTCGCCTCGCATTTCATAAAATCCTGAAAGTTGTCCGCACCTTGACGTAGGGCAATTAATTGATATAATGCCATCCACTCTGGGAAACATAAGAAATATGGAACTATTTAACAAGGCAGGGGTGATTGTGACATCCACCCTTGTCATGGTAGGCATGTTAATTGCTTGTCAAGTCAAGGAAGACGTCGAGCCGCCTGCCCCCGTCGTTGAAGCTGTCGCGAAGAAACTGGCCGAGCACGGCGGTGCGGCGGCCGAGCGCCGCCTGCGTGAGTGGGTTGAGCAGGGTTCTCCTGTTGCCGCTCGCGAACTGGGCTTGTTGTACAGCCTGGATGCTGCAAAGCACAAAGAAGCCTTGCGCCTGCTCGAGAAGGCTGCCCTGGCCGGTGATGCGATTTCTGTTGACTATCTGTCTACCCGCTATCGCTCCAGCGCCACTGTAGCCAACGCAGACGGTACCCGTAGCTGGCCGCTGTACGTGCAACTGTCGACCCAGCATCACACCAAATAGTTTTCCCCTCAGCGCGCTTTCTTGAGCGCGATCAAGAAGTCGATTTGACAGCTCCCTACGCTGGTAACTTCAGCAGCCTGGGAGTTTGCCATGTCTCGTCCGATTACCGTTGCGGCAGCAATCACGCTGGCCAGCCTGCTCGCCTGCCAGCGCATCAAACCCGTGTCCGATGGACTTGCCGATGCCCGAACAGCGCATGGCCGCGGCGAGGATCGGGCGGCGGTTATCCATCTCAAGAACCTGTTGCAGCAGGAGCCAGGCCATGCCGCGGCGCGGCGCATGCTCGGCGAGCTGCACCTGGCGCTGGGCGACCCTGTGTCGGCCGAAAAGGAATTGCGTCGGGCACTAGCGCTTGGCCAGCCCCGGCAGGAACTGCTGCCGCTGTTGGTCCAGGCCATGCTCGCCCAAGCGTCCTGCCAGGGTCTGCTGGATGAGCTGCATGCGGAGGCCCTTACTCCGACCGTTCTGGCATGGCGGGGACATGCCCTGCTCGGGCTCGGCAAGGCCGAAGCTGCCGGCCAGCTTTACACACAGGCGCTCCGGAATGACGGCAACCTGGTCGAAGCGCACCTGGGCCAGGCCAGGCTCTCCTTGCTGGGCAACGATCCCGCTGCAGCCGCGGAATCAGTGGCGCGCGCCCTTGCCGCCGAACCGAATCATGTCGAAGCGCTGCGCTTCCAGGGCGACCTGCTGCGGGTGCGGGGCGACCTGCATGGCGCGCTTGCTTCTTACCAGGCTGTCCTCCGCCAGGATAAAGGCAATGTGCAAGCCTTTGCGGACATCGCCGCGGTCCACCTGCTCGAAGGCAAGCCGGAACAGGCCCGACAACAGCTTGAAGCGGCGCGCAAGATCCAGCCTGCCAGCCTGGTCATCCTCTACGCCCAGGGGCTCCTCGACCTGGCCGAAGGCAAGCACAAGTCCGCACTGGAGCGCGCACAGCTCGTGTTGCGCGCTGCGCCCGACCACCTGCCCAGCATGCTGTTGGCTGCCTCTGTAGAGCTGGAGACTGGTGCCACTGCACAGGCACGCGCCCACATCCAGCGCTACCGCCAATCCCAGCCCAAGCAATCGTTTGCGCTGCGCCTGCAAGCCCAATGCGATTTGCGTGAAGGGAAAGTCAAGGATGCGCTGGCACTGCTGGAACCGGCCATTGCCGAAAACCCGCAGGCAGTCGATTTACTCGCCCTGGGCGGCGAAGCGGCAATGCGCGCCGGCCAGCATGAACTGGCAGCGCGCTGGTTCTCCCGTGCCAGCAGCCTTGCACCGGAATCCGGCAGCCTGCATGCCGCCAACGGTCTGAGTTTGCTGGGCCAGGGACAGACTGCGCGAGCGGTGCAAGCCCTGGAGCAAGCCGCACAGAACGATGGCGCCGCCGCAACACGCGCAGCGTCCTTGCTGGTCATGACGCACCTAAGCAATCGCAATTTTCCCAAAGCCATGGAGCAGGTGCGGCAAATGGAGGCGCAGGGTGACAACCCCGCCGTGCAGAACCTGAAAGGCGGCGTGCTGCTGGCGGGCGGCGACCTGGCCGGGGCGCGCAAGGCGTTTTCGCGCTCCCTGGAAATCGACCCGTCTCATATGCCGGCACTGGATAACCTGGCCGAACTGGACTGGCTGGAAAAGAAAATACCGCAGGCGCGCCAGCGTTATCTCTCCGCGCTCGACCGCAACCGCAGCAGCCAGCCTCTGATGATGGCGCTGGCCAAGCTTGAAGCGAAGGCTGGCAACCCGGCGGCGGCTTCCAGCTGGCTGGAACGTGCTATCGCAGCCGCGCCAGGCGCGGCCGAGCCGGTGCAGATGCTGGTGGCGCTCCACCTGCGCAGCGGCCAGGCCGGCAAGGCGCTACAGCAGGCTCAGCGCCTGCAAGCTGTCCAGCCGAACGAAGCGGCCAGCCTGGATCTGCTCGCCCAGGCTGCGTCGGCCGCCGGCCAGCACGCGCAAGCGCTCGAAAGCCTGCAAAAGCTGGCCCAGCTGCGTCCAACGGAGCCCGAGGTACAGCTGCGCATCGCACGCACCGCGCTCATCCTCAAGCAAAAGCCGGCTGCACTGCAGGCTGCGCGCAAGGCGATTGCGCTCGACCCGGTACGCGAAGATGCCCTGGTGCTGGCAAGCGCAATCCTGCTCGACGACCGGGCTTTCGATGAGGCGCGCAAGCTGGCGCGAACGGCGCAACAACGCCAGTCCACTGCCGGCATCGGCTTCAAGCTTGAAGGCGATACCTTGCTTGAGGAAGGCAAGGCCACCGATGCCGCCGCGCAGTACGAGCGCGCGTATGGCTTGCTGCGCAGCGGTCCGGTCCTGATTGCCGTGCATCGGGCCCTGCATGCCGCCGGCAAGGCGGAGGCGGCGGACAAGCGCATGCGCGACTGGCTCGGCCAGCATCCATCCGACCAGGCGACGCGCCTCTACTTCGCCAGTCACCTGCTGCAGCGCTCACAGTTTGGCGCCGCGCGCCGCGAATACGAAGTGATCCTGCTACACGATCCCGACAACGTGCTCGCTTTGAACGACCTGGCGTGGGCCCTGCTGCAAGCCGGGGACGGCGACCCGGTGCGTCCGGCCGAACGCGCCTACCAGCTAGCCCCCGGCAACCCGGCCGTGGCAGATACCCTGGCCTGGGCGCTTGCCGAGAGCGGCAAGCCGGCGCGTGCCCTGCCCTTGCTCAGGAAAGCACTGGAAACTGCGCCGACAGCCAACGATATCCGTCTGCATTATGCGCACGCACTGTTCCGCAGCGGCGACAAGCGGGCAGCGCGCAAACAGTGCGAGCAGCTGCTGGCCGTCCAGGATTTCGCCCAGCGTTCCGAAGTCGAGGGACTGCTGGCCAAGCTGTAAGGTGTCGGCGCGCTTTACGCGAGTACGCGCCAGCCCTTTGCCTGGGAGCTGGCGCAATCCTTGCAGCATGGGTCGTATCCACTACTGGGAGCCCACCATGTTCAAGAGCGTACTTTGCAGCGGCGCCGCCTGGCTGGCGGCCATCGCGATCGCAGGACCAGCCGCAGCCACCCCACTCGCCCCCTTCGTGCTCCATACGCCGGGCGCGGTCGAAATCAAGTTCAGCGGCTACTTGGCGCGCAGCGCCGATAGCGGCGGACCCGGTATCCGTGAGTCCAGTTTCGGCGCCGGCTACATGACCAGCATCCACGAACTCGGCAACCCCGCCAACCAGCTCTGGCGCAGCGGACAGGACAACCAGAGCATTTCGTTCATGATGTACGGCGCCGGGGACGCTGCCGTGCTGCCGGTAGCTGGCTCGTCGTCACATCAGGTGCTGGGGACCGGCTGCACCCACGTGGCGTTCGGGTGCGACGGCAAGATTCACCTCGACTTTTACCTTGATAAACTCAGCGGCGGCACCAATCCCGGCTTTGGCATTGGCGGTATCAAGGCGTCGCAGCGGCAGGGCTTCAATCGCCTTGGCGGCCTTACCGACGGCGCACTCTTGATGCGCTGGGAATTCGTGCCGGGCCTTGCGAACGCTGCGCCGGGGACCGCGCCGGTCACGCTGTATCAGCAATTGAGCGGCGTTGCATCGCCTTCTTCGGGCTTTGGCAGCTACCTCGCGCGCTGTGCCGGCGGTCCGGCCTGCACCTACTTCAGCAACGGCTCACAGCAGGCAGGCGCCGACTTCTACGGCACCAACACCATGACCAGTATCCTGGCCCTGACTGCGATAGGCCAGAACGGATGGGTCTCCCGCCTGTCCGACCCTGTGATGGCCCAGGTCACACTGGCGCAGCCCCCTTCCTTCGCGCTGCTGCCGCTTGGTGCGGCCATCATGTTGCTGTTGCGGCGGCGTCAGCGCGGTTGATAGCGCCCCGGGGCGATAATGTGTTGCGGGTCGAGCGCAGCCTTGACGCGGGCCACAGTGCTCCAGTAGGTGTCGTGACCGCTGTCCAGCGCTGCCATCGATTGCGGGCCCACGCGATACGGAATGTAGCCTGCTCCCATCAATCGCTCGAAGGAAGCCTCGTAGCACAGCCTGGCACGCGCAGTTTCCGCCGCATCCTCCTGGTCAAAGCAGATGGTGAGCACACCACCGAGCACGCGCTCGTTGATCATGCTGAAGGTTTCGAACAGATCGAAGCCATGCGCCGCAAACACGGGCTCCACCAGGGCGTGGACGCGCAGCAGATCGGCGCCCCGCATCGGCAGCACTGGCGCCAGCCACATCATTCCGCAGCCATCTCGGGCCGGGTTGGCCCCAACCGGGAATCCGGCCGGCAGTCCACCGCGGCGGCGCCAATAGGCCCCGGCCAGGAAGCGGCCGTCGGGAATGCCGCGATTCATGTTC
>JBCNOX010000158.1:0-9792 GCA_039593645.1 Pseudoduganella sp. | reverse complement strand
GGCACGCCAGCACGCTGTCAACCTGCCCCTGACGATGTCCTTCGGGAGCGATGCCCTGCTGCTGCATCTGAACGCGGGCTGGATCCGCCAGCCCGCGGCGTCAGGCCGCGCCACGTGGAGCATTGGCAGCGAGTACGCGTTTGCCCCGCGCTGGAGCGTTTCTCTGGAAAGCTACGGCAGCCGCCATCGCCCGCCGACTCGTCAGGCGGGCCTGCGCTATACGGTGATCGAGGGCCGCCTGGACATTGATGCCAGCGTTGCGAAAACGCCCGGGGCGGCGCAACAGTTGGCCCTTGGCATGACTTGGGCGCTTCCGGGGTTGCTATACTAGCTTCATGAAAACCCTGCTTCCCGCTGCAGCGCTGGCTGCCCTCCTCACTGGTTGCGCCGGCATTGGCGCGCAGAGCTTCTACGCCAATCCGTCGGCGGCAAGTTCTTTCGAAATGTGCAAGACACTCGCCACCGGCTCGCCGGATATGAACTTTGCCAATGCCCTTCGAATGGAACTGGGCCGTCGTGGGGTGGCTGAAGCGTCCTGTCCCGACGTCATCAAGGAACGCGAAACCTGGGTGACGGTTGGCGTTGCGGCCGGCGTAGTCGCACTCGCCGTAGCGGCGAGCAAAAACACCGATGTCAGCATCGGTGTCGGCGGCACGATCGGCCTGTACAACGACGACTGGTATTCGGAGCCGACCTATGCGCCGAACACCGACCGAGAATGGGCATGGGACCGCTACACCGGTGAAAATGGCAGCCAGATCTGGACCTGCCGCGGCGTCCAGACCGGCGCCGTGACCGACCCGTCGCGCTGCCAGGGCCGGCCATTGGCCGACACCGTCTGGCCCGGCCCAGCTGCTCCCTACCGGTAGCACTCCAGTTCCTTTGCGAAACTACCTATTGACCGCGCCCGCACGATAGCGGCAGGCTTTCGGCAGATGCGCCCAGGCCGTGGAGAATGATGGCGTTCTCTTCGACGGGGCTGCAAAATGAAGCTAAGAAACTTTCTGATGCTTGCGACCTGCGCGGCATCTTGCGCAGTGGCCGCGCCAGCTCTGGCCGGTACTTTTGACGACGGCATGCCGGCCAACTGGCGCTGCACCGGCAGTTGCGGCACTTCCGCCGCCAATGGCGTCGTGGGTCTCGCGCCCGGCGGCGGTAGCGCCTACGGCTGGATCTCCAGCTACAACTCCAACAGCGAGGTCGCTCTGCCTGGCGTGGGCGGGTTGGGAGAAGCGACCAACGGCTCGCTCCTGCGTTCCGTCTCCTTCATGGCGGACGCCAACGCGGCACTCGACTTCCGCTTCAATTACGTGACGACCGATGGCGCAGGCTATGCAGACTATGCGTGGGCACGCCTGCTTGACGCGGACGACAAGCAGGTAGCCCTGCTGTTCACCGCCCGTACCAACGAGAACGGAAATGCAATTCCTGGCTTCGACATGCCGGCTCCTGAGGCAACATTGACCCCGTTCCCTGTCGCAGTCGCTCCGGGCCAGACCATGTGGACGCCGCTGGGTCCTGACTCCGACGAATGCTACGACGATGGTTGTGGAGCCACCGGCTGGGTGCGGGCGCAATATGCTATTGCCAACGCCGGCAAATACCGGCTTGAGTTTGGCGTCACAAACTGGGACGACCAGGACTTCGACTCGGGCCTGGCCTTCGACGCCATTACGGTTGGCGGAGAACCCCTGCCGATTCCAGAGCCGGGACAATACGCCATGCTGCTTGCCGGGCTGGCCATGCTCGGCACGCTGAAACGCCTGGCACGGTGATCCGGATCGGCATCTCTGGCTGGCGATATACCCCATGGCGCGGCGTGTTTTATCCGCCCGACCTGGTGCAGGCGCGCGAGCTGGAATTCGCCTCGCGCGCCGTGCGCACCATCGAAATTAACGGTTCCTTCTACTCGCTGCAGCGGCCTGAGAGCTACCAGGCCTGGTACGACGCCACGCCCGACGGCTTCGTGTTCGCCCACAAGGGCAACCGCTACATTACCCACATCCGACGCTTACGCGAACCCGAAAAGCCGCTCGCCAATGTCTTCGCCAGCGGGGTCCTCCTGCTGCGCGAGAAGCTGGGGCCCTTCCTCTGGCAATTCCCGCCCAACTTCAAGTTCGAGGAAGAGCTGTTCGAGCACTTTTTCAGCCTGCTGCCGCGCGATACGGAGCAGGCATCCGCCCTGGCCCGCCAGCACGAGACGCGCATGAACGGCCGCGCCGCTACCGAGACCGACGCAAAGCGCAAGCTGCTGCACGCCATCGAGATCCGCAACGAGTCATTCGCCGATCCCGCCTTCGTCCGGCTACTGCGGAAGTACAAAGTCGCGCTGGTGGTCGCCGACACCGCCGGCAAATGGCCCGACTACGAAGACGTGACGGCAAGCTTTATGTATTTGCGTCTGCATGGGGAAAAGGAACTCTACGCCAGCGGCTATACGCCGGAATCACTGGACCGCTGGGCGGCCCGCATCCGCGCATGGGCAGGCGGCAGCCAGCCTGAAGACGCCAAGCTGATCGTCGACAGCGCGCCGCCAAGGCGCGCCAGCCGCGACATCTACTGCTACTTCGACAACGACATCAAAGTACATGCGCCTTTCGACGCGCAGCAACTGGAGCGGCGCCTACTCGGCTGACGGGCGCCGCTGCGCGCGATAGATACCCGACTGGCCGGAGAACATGAAGGCTACCGCGCAGGCCAGCGCTGCGTACGGGCCAATTGCAGGGCCGAACAGCTCCATCGCCATCACGGTGCAGGCCAGCGGCGTGTTGGCCGCGCCGGCAAACACGGCCACGAAGCCGATCGCCGCCAGCAGCGGGAATGGCAAGTGCAGGATCGGCGCCAGCGCGTTGCCAAGCGTCGCCCCGATATTGAACAGCGGTGTCACTTCGCCGCCTTTGAAGCCAGAGCCCAAAGAGCCGACAGTGAACACGAATTTACCAACCCAGTCCCACCAATCGAGGGGGACGCGGAAAGCTTCCACCATCGGCCCGATGCCGAGGCCAAGGTAGCGGTGGAAATCGACGCCCGCTGCGCCGCCAACGCCAACCACCAGCGCGATAACGGCGCCACCGGCCAGCGGCCGCAGCGGCGCATAGGCAAAGCGCTCCTTGAACCACGCCGACAAGCCATGCGTGGCAGCGGCAAAGGCGCGCCCCACGAGCCCAAACACGACGCCCGCCACGACGATACCGGCCAGCGCCAGCAGCAGCGGGCCTTCGGGCGTCCCCAGCGTGCCCGCCGGGTAATGCGTATGGCCCACGCCCCAGGCACGCGTCACCTGGTCCGCAAGCACCGCTGCCAGCATGCAGGGGTAAATCGCAGTAAAGCGCATGCGCCCTACCACCAGCACTTCCAGCCCGAAGATCGCGCCGGCCAGCGGCGTGCCGAACACCGAAGCGAAACCGGCGCTGATGCCGGCCATCAGCACCGTGCTGCGGTCTTCGCGCGGCAGGCGGAAAACGTGGGTGAGCTGGTCGGCCAGCGCCCCGCCCATCTGCACTGCCGTGCCTTCGCGCCCGACGGAGGCGCCGAACAAATGCGACACCACGGTGCTGCCCAGGATCAGCGGCGCTAGGCGCAGCGGCACCACGTTCTTCGGATCGTGGATCTCGTCGATCAACAGGTTATTGCCCGCCTCGACGCGGCTGCCGACGTGCAGGTAGACCCAGCCGACCGCAAAGCCGGCCAGCGGCAGCAGCCACACTACCCAGCGATACGCTTCACGCCAAGCGGTGGCCACGTCCAGCGCCACCAGGAAGAAAGCGGAAGCGCTGCCCGCCAGCAAAGCAACGATGCCGGCCAGCAGGCTCCATTTCCCCAGGTAGCGCAATTGCTTAATGATGGTCGTGTCCCTTCTTGTCGCGGGTCACTTCCATCGGCTTGACGCCAGCCGGCGGCTGCGCACCGGGTGCGGAAGGGGCCGGCGGCAGTTCGCCGGTCCACTCGTAGGCCGTGCTGCCTTTCGGCGCCTTGTACCAGCCCGGGTCCGAATAATCGCCCCGCTTCTGGTCCGGCCGCACCTTCATCAGCGTGAACATGCCACCCATCTCGATATCGCCATAAGGACCGGTACCGGTCATCATCGGCAGCGTATTCTCGGGGATTTCCATTTCCATGCCGCCCATCGAACCGCCCTTGTCCCCCATCACCATGTAGCCCGGCACCAGTTTGTTGATCTTCTCGGCAACGCCCTTGTGGTCGACACCGATCAGAGTCGGCACGCCGTGGCCCATGGCGTTCATGGTGTGGTGCGACTTATGGCAGTGGAAGGCCCAGTCGCCCGGATTGTCGGCGATGAACTCGATGGCGCGCATCTGGCCCACCGCCACATCGGTGGTCACTTCCGGCCAGCGCGCGGTGGGCGGCACCCAGCCGCCGTCGGTGCCGGTCACTTCGAAGCGGTGCCCATGGATGTGGAGCGGGTGGTTGGTCATGGTCAGGTTGCCGGCGCGGATGCGCACGCGGTCGCCCTGGCGCACCACCAGCGGGTCGATGGCCGGGAAGACGCGGCTGTTGAATGTCCAGATATTAAAGTCCGTCATCGTGTTGACCTTGGGGACCATGCTGCCGGGTTCGATATCGTAAGCGCTGAGAAGGAACACGAAATCGCGGTCCACCGCGTGCTGGCGCGGGTCTTTCGGGTGGGTCACCCAGAAGCCCATCATGCCCATCGCCATCTGTACCATCTCGTCAGCATGGGGATGGTACATGAAAGTGCCGGCATGTTTGGCGACAAATTCATAGACAAAGGTCTTGCCCGGCTGGATAGCCGGCTGGCTCACGCCCGACACGCCATCCATCCCGCTTGGCAGGATCTGGCCGTGCCAATGCACGCTGGTGTGCTCCGGCAGCTTGTTGGTGACGAAAATGCGCACGCGGTCGCCCTCCACCACCTCGATGGTCGGGCCCGGGCTCTGGCCGTTGTAGCCCCACATCTTGGCGAACATGCCGGGTGCGATTTCGCGCACCACCGGCTCGGCGACCAGGTGGAACTCCTTGACGCCATCCTTCATGCGCCATGGCAGGCTCCAGCCGTTCAGCGTGACAACCGGGTTGTAGGGGCGGCCATTGGGCGGCATCAGCGGCGGCGCGGTCGAAGCGCTGGACTGTACTGGCGCTTCCGGCAGGCCGGCCGCGCCGGCGCGACTCACCAGGCCGGCCCCGATCAGGGCGGCGGCGCCATTGGCGAGGAAGGAACGGCGTTTGTTGACGGGTTGATTCATTGCTGTACTCCTTTACCGCCAATCGCGGCATCCAGATTGGCGTCCGCGATCCAGTACTCCTTCAGCGCGGTGATGTAGTTATTGACGGCGCCAGTCTGTTCGCGGGCATCGGCCAGCAGCTCGAACACGGACAGCAGCATGCCGTTGTAGCGCAACAGGGTCTCCTCGGAGATCTTCTGGCGCAGCGGGATCACAACATCCCGATAATGCCTGGCCAGCTCGTAGGAAGCCTGGTAATCCTGGTGGCTCTCGCGCGCTTCGCTGCGCGCATTGACGGCCGCCGCAGCCAGCAAATTCACCGACTGCATATAGGTCGCTTCCGCATGGGCCACGCGGGCGCCACCCCAGTCGAACAGCGGCACTTCCACGGAAATCTCATAGCCGCGCGAACGGCGCTCGCCCTCGCGCTCGCTGATGCCGCTCAATTCCAGCACGTTGATGAAGCGCGTGGTCTTGGCCAAGCCCAGCGAACGGGCGGTGTGCTGCGAAGACAGGCGGGCCGCCTGTACATCGAGACGGTCGCGCAGGGCGGCAGCTTCGGCATCGTCCACCTTGCGCGGGCTGGCCGGCAGCTCCGGCAGGCGCTCCGGCAAGCGATAGCTGGTAGCTTCCGCGCCGGACAGGGCGAGGATGCGGGTCAGTTTTTCACGGCTGGCGGTAGCCGCCTTGCGGGCGCGCGCCACGTCGGCCATAGCGTCGGCGTGGAAGGCTTCCTCCTTGGCCGCATCGTACTTGCTCCAGTTGCCGGCGGCCTGCATGCGCCGCGCCAGCTCGCCGCTGGCGTCGGCGGCATCGCTGATCTGCTGCGCATACTCGACGGCCTGCTGCGCCGCCACAGCCTCGATCCATGCCACCCGGGCCTGGTGGGCCATCAAAACGGCCTCGCCGGCCAGCTCGAGCTTGACCTGCTCGAAGCGCTGCGCTTCGATCCGGCTGGCCAGCGGCAGCGTGAGCAGCTGGACGAAATTCATGCCCAAGGTGCGCTCAATGGCCACCTCGCCGCCGCCGTGCGTGCGCTTGAAGCTGAAGCCGGGATTGGCCATGCGGCCGGCCTGCACCAGTTCCGCTTCGGCGATGCCGAGGTCCCAGTAGCGGGCTTGCAGGCCGCGGTTATTCAATAATGCGATCTGGACGGCCGCGTCGGCACTGAGCGGCTCCGCCAGCAGCTTTTTGAGCTGTTCGTCCAGCGCGCGCCGGTCGTCGTCATTGCGCAGCAGGCGCGTTTCGGCGCCGCTGCGGCTCCTGGTGGCTTGCGCCACTGCGCCGAAACCGCCATCGTTCGAGAACGTGGCACAACCGGAGAGCAGTGCAGCCGCGGCGGCCATTGCCGCCAGCTTGAATGCTTGGTTCATTTTTGTCTTTCCAATGCTTGTTCGCCCTGCGCGGGAGTGCAGGATGGGGCCAGCCTTGGCGGCCGGCATGGATCAGGCAAGGATGGCCCGGGGCGGGCGCTTGGGAAGGGCAAGGTCGACCGGCGATGGCGGCACAGGCTCGGGCAGGCGCAAGCGCTGAGCGAGCTGCAGCTGCGATGCAGGTTGTGGCAAGGCATAGGCCAGCGCGGCGCCAACGCAGCAGTCGGACATGGCACCGCTGTGGGCGCTGCCGGTGCAATGGGCGTCTGCGTCGCCTGCCTGCTGGACGGATGCCAGCATGGCCGCATGATCGTGATCCGCTCCCTGCGCTGCCTGGACGGCCGGCTTGCCACGATCGGCCGCGCCACACAGCAGCATGCTGGCCGAGGCAAAGCCCTGGAACGGCAAAGCCACCAGTATCAGCCAAAGCGCAATGAAACGAATCAAGGATTTCATGGCTTGCGATATTACCATGCCCGCCTTAGAAGCGGCTTATGACCCTGACATAGGCGCCGCGTCCCAGCGCCAGCCGGTTGGCGCCGCTGAACTCCTCGTGCTCCCGGTCCAGCGCATTGCTGGCGCCAAGCGCCAGTTCTAGGCCTGGCCTGAGCTGCCAGTTGAAATTCACGTCCAGCGCGGTATACCCGGCCACCGTGGTAAAGCGCAGCGGGCCGACATAGCGCAAAGTCAGGTCGAGGTCGCGCCCCTCCCCCAGCGTGTAGGAAGAACGCAGCTTCGCCATGCGGCGCGGGTCCACGTTGCCCATCAGGGAACGGTTGCCGAAATCAAGCTCGCCGGCCTTGAGCGAGAACTCCTCATGCATCAGGGTCAGGCCCGCGCTGAGGCGCCAGTCCGGCGTGGCCTGATAGCTGCCCCAGGCCTCCAGGCCGCGCGTTTCCCCCTCCATGCCGTTGCCGATCACATAAACCAGGGGAGCCACCGGTTTGATGGTTCGAAGCTTGTCATACAGCGCACGGTAGGCGGTGAGCGAATAGCTGGCGCGGTTGCCGAATTGCTGGCGCACACCGATTTCCAGCACCCGCGCCGTCTCGGACTGGAAATCCGGTCCCCCGGTCAGACTGCCACGCGGGCCGGCATCGATATAGATTTCGCGGTCGACGCGAGACGGCGCACGCACAGTGCGCGACAAGGCGGCCCACCATGAAGTCGAAGGCGTCGCCTTCCACGCCAGCCGCAGGTTGGGCAGGAATTCCGTACCGGTGTACTTGTTGCGCTCGATGCGCAGGCCTGCCGTCAGGTTCCATAAGTCGCCAAGGGCGATGGTGTCCTGGCCGAACAGGCTGGCCCAGTGCATGCTTGCGCGCTCGGGACGGAAGGCGGTGCCGCTGGTCACCGCAACGCGATCGTGTGCAAAGCGGTATTCCGCGCCGGCGGCCAGCGTGTGGCGGCCGATTGGTGCAAAGTTATACAGCGCCTGCAAATCGGCAACGTCCAGGTCTTCCTCATAGGCTCCGGTCTGGTTGCGCTCCGTGCGGTCGTAATAGGCCAGCAGGGACAGGCTGGCGCCGCCGTCCATCTGGCGGGTCCAATGCCCCATCAGGTTGACGCCGCGCATGGACGCGGCAGGCAAAGGCAAGGCCGGCGCTGTCACAAGCTGCCCGGCGCCCATGCGGTAGGCATCGCCCTGTACCGTCACCGTGTCGCTGCCGCGCAGCCAGTCGGCCCGGAAGCCCACCTGCGCGTTATGCCAGGCATCGCCCAGCGCGGCGCCTGCCAGCGTTTCGCCATGCGGCATCGCGTAATCCATGCCGTAAGCGCGCCAGGCGCCATCGTCCATCGCACCACCATAACGGATGGCGGCGCCGGACTGCTCCTGCCCCCAGCGCAGGTCGGCCATGCCTCCCAGGGTGGATGCGGCAGGCTTGGTGATCACGTTGATCACGCCATTGACTGCGTTGGTGCCCCACAACGTACCGCCCGGCCCGCTGACCACTTCGATGCGCTCGATGGCGTCCATTGGAAGCTGGTGCACATCCCACGACACGCCGGAAAGCAGCGGCGTGTACACCGAGCGGCCGTCGATCATGACCAGTTGCTTGTTGGCGCTGTTGCCGGCGAAGCCACGCGCGGTGATGGTGTAATTCCCGGCAGGCATACGCGCGACGTGCAAGTTGGGCGCCAGGCGCAGCGCTTCGGCAAGGCTGCGCGCGCCGCTGCGCCGGATGTCGTCGGCGCTGATCACGAAGATGGACGCCGGGGCATCGCCCAGCCTCTCTTCGCGCTTTGAAACGGATACCACGCGCACGTCGCTCAACTCTTCCAGCGACAGGTTGGCAAAGTTTTCCGGCAATGCTGCGCCGCCGGTGGCAGCGGTTGCCGTCAGCGACTGGCCGCAGATGCAGCCAGCGAGCAGTCCCCACTTCAGTGAATCGCCTGCTTTGGGCATGGTGGCCTCTCTTTCAGGAAGCACTGTCGAAAATCTTATCACGGCGACAGTTTTTCCCGCCACACATATGGCTTGCATCGTAAAACGAATAAGCCTCGCCCGCTATATCAGGATTCTTTATAATAGTCGGGCTTGAATCATCCTACCATTTTGATATGAAGCCTCAGATCCAGGGGTTCTTCGACCCCGTTACCTCCACTGTCAGCTACGTGATTTACCAGGCTGACGGCAGCGAATGCGCCATCGTCGATTCAGTACTCGATTACGATCCCAAAGCCGGCCGCACCTCGACAACCGCCGCCGACAGAATCGTCGACTTCGTGCGCGAGCACCGCCTGACCGTAAGCTGGCTGCTGGAGACTCATGCCCACGCCGACCACCTGTCGGCCGCGCCTTACCTGCAAGAGAAGCTCGGCGGCCGGATCGGCATTGGCGCCGGCATCTGCAAGGTACAGCACGCCTTTTCGGCGATCTTCAACCGCAAGGGTGAGAAGGAAGACGGCTCGCAGTTCGGCCACCTGTTCGAGGCCGACGAGGAATTCATGATCGGCAATCTGAAAGCGCGCGCCATGCACGTGCCGGGCCATACGCCGGCCGACATGGCTTACCAGGTAGGCGATGCGGTGTTTGTCGGCGACACGATGTTCATGCCGGACGTGGGCAGCGCCCGTTGCGACTTCCCCGGCGGCTGCGCGGGCGATTTGTACAAATCGGTGCAGCGCCTGCTGTCGCTGCCGCCGGAAACCCGGCTGTTCATGTGCCACGACTACCCGCCAGCCGGCCGCGAGCCGCGCTGGGAAGTCACGGT
>JBCNOX010000157.1:0-9826 GCA_039593645.1 Pseudoduganella sp. | reverse complement strand
CCGTCAACTGCCAGCGCTCGCCCTGCCATTCGGATTGCAGGTAGGGGTCGGTATTGGACACCACATCCTGTTCGTCGCGCCGCAGCTTGCCCTGCACCCCGAAAATATTGCCGATAAAGTTCTCATAGCCCTTGCGGTCATCGCTCGAACGGCCGTACTCCAAGCCCAGCGTTGTGGTCAGCCTGCCGCCCGCCAGCTCGCGCATGTCCTGCCAGTTGATGTCGGCGCCGTAGAAGTCGCGGTCGAAGTCGATCACGCCGCCCGAATGGGTGGCTGGCGCCTGGAAGCCTTTGGAAAACGACTGGAACTGCGTCACGCGGCGGTTGCCGCCCCACAGGCCGAGGTGCAGGCGGCCGGATTCAAAGCGCTGGTCCCAGCTGGCGCCTCCCTGCTGGTGATCGATGCTCTTGCGGGTGTTATAGCGTTCTGCCAGGGTGCGTTTGGGTACCAGGGTGTCGGTGGCGTCGACTTCCCCGGCGCGTGGGTTGCGCTGCCAGGTGGCCCAAGTGACGCCCAGCGGGTCTTGCGTGTCATCCTGGCGCAGCCCATTGGCAACGACGACCAGCTTCGCACCGGGCACGGGCTGCATGGTCAGCTTGGCCATGGCCTGGTCGCGCCGGGCGGCGCTGTGGTCGCGATAACCGTCGGTATCGAAGCGCGAAGCATCCAGCACATAACCGATGCCGGCGGCGCTGCCTTCTGCATTCAGGTCGGTCTTGCGCAAGCCGTCGCTGCCGGCGGCAAAGCCGGCCTCCACCGTTGGTGCGCCTTCCCCCTCGCGGGTGAACAACTGGATTACGCCGCCTGCATGGTTGCCATAAATGGCCGAGTAAGGTCCGCGCAGCACCTCGATGCGTTCGGCCATGTCAAGATTGAAGGTAGCCGCCTGGCCCTGGCCGTCCGGCATGCTGGCGGGGATGCCATCGGTGATCAGCCGCACGCCGCGCACGCCGAAGGCCGAACGCGCGCCGAAGCCGCGCGCAGATATCTGCAAGTCCTGGGCGTAGTTCTGCCGGTTTTGCACCACCACACCGGGGACGGCTGCCAAGGCCTCCGATGCGTTCACACGCACCTGTCCTTCGCGGATGCGCTGGGCATCCAGCACGCTGATGGCCGCCGGCAGGTCGAAGCTCTGGCGCTCGACCCGGCTGCCGCTGATCACCACAACGTCGGCGATTGCGGTGCTGGCGGGGGCCGGGCTGTCTGGCGCGGCCTGGGCCAGCGTTGGGGAAAAAAGGCTGGCTACCAGGGCGGCCATGCCATTCAGGCGGATGGGGTGCATTTCAGTCTCCTCGGATCGTTTCAGCGTGCCCGCTGTGCGGGTCTCCCGGACACATAAGCAATATGCCTGCCAAGGCCTGGCCGCACCCTCCCGGTCGCTGGCACATCGCTTGCATGAATCGTCAACACAACACCATACCAAAGGAGACATCATGAGAGCAATTGTGTTTGCGGCGCTGTGCTTTGCCGGCAGCGTCCGTGCCGCACCATTCGCCTATGTGCCGAATGAGAAGTCAGGCACCATCAGTGTCATTGATACTGCTACCGATACGGTGGTGCGCCAGTTGAATGCGGGCAAGCGGCCGCGTGGCATCGGCATCGACCGGGAGGGGCGCCAGATCTTCGTCAGCGACGCCTCGAGCGGCAGCCTGCTGGCCATCAACAACGCTGCCGGCAGCAGCGTGGCGCTGGCGCTGGGGCGCTCGCCGGAGGGCGTCAGCGTGTCACCGGATGGCAAGCTGGTGGCGGTCGCGGTCGAGGAGGGCAATAGCGTGGCCTTGTTCGATGCCGCCACCCATGCCCGGCTGGCCGACATCCCGGTGCAGGGCAGGAATCCCGAACACGCCGTATTCAGTCCCGATAGCCGCTATCTGTATGTCAGCGCCGAAGAAGCGGAGCAGGTCGACGTGATCGATGTCGCGCAGCGCCGCCAGTCCGGTTCCGTGGCAGTAGGGCTGCGGCCGCGCGGCATTGGTTTCTCGCCGGACGCCAGCCGGGTTTATGTGGCATGCGAATTGGCCAATGCTGTCTACGTCATCGACCCTGCCTCGCTGCGCACCTTGGCTACCATTCCCGCCGGGCGCAATGCCAACGGCATTGCGGTACACCCGGATGGACACAGCGTATTTGTCTCCAACGGCATGGACGGCAGCGTGATGCGCATCGATACCGCCCGCAATGAAGTCACCGCCACCATCCCGGTCGGCAAGCGTCCCTGGAACATGGCTATCACTCCGGATGGCAGCAAGCTGTACGTGGCCAACGGCCGTTCCAATAGCGTCTCCGTGATCGACACCGCCAGCACGAGCAAGGTAGCCGATATCGCGGTCGGCGAATTGCCCTGGGGCGTAGTGATCCGTTGATTTGCGCAACAGTTGTTCAAGTTTGGAGCAGTTGTTGTTGCACGGTGCTTCCAGGCAGGAGCGAAACCCGCTGGCACGGCAATTGCGAACAAGACAGTACCCACAACCACCCAATATAGAGGACGACATGAATCTCGCCGACATCAGCAAACTGGGCGTCGCCAATCCCTTCAAGACCCGTTACGACAACTACATCGGCGGCAAGTTCGTCCCGCCGGTCAAAGGCGAATACTTTGCCAACATCACGCCGATCACAGGCCTGCCATTCTGTGAGATTGCGCGTTCCACCGCCGAGGATGTCGAGCTGGCGCTGGACGCCGCCCACGCAGCCAAGGCAGCGTGGGGCAAGACCTCGCCTACCGAACGCGCCAATATCCTGAACCGGATGGCCGATCGCATGGAGCAGAACCTGCAGCTGATTGCGACCGCCGAGACCATCGACAACGGCAAGCCTATCCGCGAGACGATGGCTGCCGACATTCCACTTGCGATCGACCACTTCCGCTACTTCGCCGGCTGCATCCGCGCCCAGGAGGGCACGGTGGCGCAGGTCGATTCCGAAACGTATGCCTATCATTTCCACGAGCCGCTGGGCGTGGTCGGCCAGATCATCCCATGGAACTTCCCGATCCTGATGGCGGTGTGGAAGCTGGCCCCGGCCCTGGCCGCCGGCAACTGCGTGGTGCTCAAGCCGGCGGAACAGACCCCGGCCTCCATCATGGTGCTGCTGGAACTGATCGGCGACCTGCTGCCGCCAGGCGTGCTGAATGTGGTGAACGGCTTTGGCCTGGAGGCGGGCAAACCGCTGGCATCGAGCAAGCGCATCGCCAAGGTGGCGTTCACAGGCGAAACCGGGACCGGCCGCCTGATCATGGGCTATGCCGCGCAGAACCTGATCCCGGTCACCCTGGAACTGGGCGGCAAGTCGCCCAATATCTTCTTCGAAGACGTCATGTCGGCTGACGATCCCTTCTTCGACAAATGCCTGGAAGGCTTCGCCATGTTCGCGCTGAACCAGGGCGAGGTCTGCACCTGCCCCTCGCGCGTGCTGATCCAGGAATCGATCTACGAACGCTTCATTGAGCGTGCCCTGAAGCGCGTGGCCGCCATCAAGCAGGGCAATCCGCTCGACCACGGCACCATGATCGGGGCCCAGGCTTCACAGGAACAGCTCGAGAAAATCCTGTCCTATATGGATATCGGGCGCCAGGAAGGCGCGCAGCTGCTGGCCGGTGGCGAACGCCAGGTGCTGGCCGGCGACCTGGAAGGCGGCTATTACGTGCGTCCTACCGTATTCAAAGGCGACAACACCATGCGCATCTTCCAGGAGGAGATCTTTGGCCCGGTAGTTTCGGTCACCACCTTCAAGGATGAAGACGAAGCGCTGGCCATTGCCAACGACACCCTGTACGGCCTGGGTGCGGGCGTCTGGAGCCGCGACGGCAGCCGCGCCTTCCGCATGGGCCGCGCCATCCAGGCGGGCCGCGTCTGGACCAACTGTTACCACCTCTATCCGGCCCACGCTGCGTTCGGCGGCTACAAGCAGTCGGGCATCGGCCGCGAGACACACAAGATGATGCTCGACCACTACCAGCAGACCAAGAACCTGCTGGTCAGCTACGACCCTAACGCGCTGGGTTTCTTCTAAGGCCAAAAAGGCGAGGCGAAGCATGGATAACGCAATTGCCAGGGTCACTGCGACCGCACCAGCGCTGGAATTCATCGACCAGCTGCACCAGCAGCACGGCCCGATCATGTTCTTCCAGTCGGGTGGTTGCTGCGACGGCAGCGCGCCGATGTGCTATCCGGCCGGCGAGTTTGACGTCAGCGAGACCGACGTCTACCTCGGCAGCCTGGGCGGCGCGCCCTTCTATATCGGGCTTGAGCAGTATGGGTATTGGGAACACACCCAGCTGATCGTGGACGTGGTGGCCGGCATCGGCGGCATGTTCTCGCTCGATAACGGCACCGGCAAACGTTTCCTGCTGCGTTCGCGCCTCTTCACCGACGAGGAATGCACGGCACTCGGGAAAATAGACCATAACAAAGGAGACAGGACGTGAAATACATCACCATAGGAATGCTGCTGGGTGCGGCAACGCTGGCGCAAGCGGCGAGCGTGACCACCACAATGCTGGACAACGCCGCGAAAGACACCGGCAGCGTGCTTTCTTCCGGCATGGGCTCGGAAGGGCAGCGTTATTCGCTGCTAAAGCAGATCAACACGAAGAACGTCAGCCGCCTTGTGCCGGCGTGGTCGTTCTCGTTTGGCGGCGAGAAGCAGCGCGGCCAGGAGTCGCAGCCGCTGATTTACAACGGCAAGATGTTCGTGACCGCATCCTACTCGCGCATCTTCGCCATCGACCTCAAGACCGGCGACAAGCTGTGGAAATATGAGCACCGCCTGCCGGAAGCCATCATGCCCTGCTGCGACGTGGTCAACCGCGGCGCTGCACTGTACGACAACCTGGTGATCTTCGGCACGCTGGATGCGCAACTGGTGGCACTGGACCAGGAGACCGGCAAGGTAGTCTGGAAAGAGAAGGTGGACGATTACGCGGCGGGCTATTCGATGACGGCCGCGCCGCTGATCGCAAACGGCGTGCTGCTCACTGGCGTCTCCGGCGGCGAGTTCGGCATCGTTGGTCGCGTTGAAGGCCGCGATCCCAAGACCGGCGAACTGCTGTGGACCCGACCGACCGTTGAAGGCCATATGGGCTACAAGTACGACAGCGAAGGCAAGGCAACCGAGACCGGCGTTACCGGATCGGTCAACAAAACCTGGCCGGGCGAGCTTTGGAAGACCGGCGGCGCCTCAACCTGGATGGGCGGCACCTATGATCCGAAGACCGGACTGGCCTACTTCGGCACCGGCAATCCGGCGCCATGGAACAGCCACCTGCGTCCTGGCGATAACCTGTATTCCTCGTCCACCGTGGCGCTGGATCCAAAGACGGGCGCCATCAAATGGGCGTACCAGAACACGCCGAACGATGCCTGGGACTTCGATGGCGCCAACGAGTTCGTCACCTTCGACATGGACGGCAAGCGATTCGGAGGAAAGGCCGACCGTAATGGCTTTTTCTACGTGATCGATGCCAACGACGGCAAGCTGCAGAATGCGTTCCCCTTCGTGCGCAAGATCACCTGGGCCAGCGGCATCGACTTGAAGACGGGCCGCCCGAACTACATTGTCGAAGGCCGTCCTGGCGATCCGACCAAAGGTGAAGAAGGCAAGAAAGGCACGTCGGTGTTCGCTGCGCCGGCCTTCCTCGGCGCCAAGAACCAGCAGCCCATGGCATACAGCCCGCAGACGAAGCTGTTCTACGTTCCTGCCAACGAATGGGGCATGGATATCTGGAACGAGCCAATCAGCTACAAGAAAGGTGGCGCCTATCTTGGCGCAGGCTTCACCATCAAGCCGCTGTTCGACGACTACATCGGCGCACTGCGTGCCATCGATCCCAGGACAGGCAAGATCAAATGGGAGGTGAAGAACAATGCTCCGTTGTGGGGCGGTGCGATGGCGACGGCGGGCGGTCTGGTGTTCTATGGGACTCCGGAAGGCTACCTGAAGGCGCTGGACGCACAGACCGGGAAGGAGTTGTGGAAGTTCCAGACCGGCTCCGGCGTGGTTGCGCCGCCGGTCACCTGGCAGGACGGCGGCACACAGTACGTAGCCGTGGTCTCGGGCTGGGGCGGAGCAGTGCCGCTGTGGGGCGGCGAAGTGGCGAAGAAAGTCAACCTGCTCGAACAGGGCGGTTCGGTGTGGGTCTTCAAGCTCGCACCCAAGTAATCGATCTCCATGTGTTGCATTGGCGGCCTGCGGGCCGCCTTTTTTTTGAACAGCGCTGATCCGATATGGCGCAGCTGGAACAATGATTTGCTGCGCCTCCCTCGTACGCGGCACCGGCACGCTAATTGCCCTGTCCCTTGTGCAGCATCCATCAATCAAATCGAGGAGACAACAATGAAGAACATCATGCTTGCCGCTACTGCCGGCGCAATGCTCGCCCCTGCCGCCTACGCGGTGGAAATCAAGGCCGGGGACTGGAACGTCAATGTTGGCGGCATCGTCAACGCCTACTACACGCACGTGTCGTGCAGCGGCGATGCCGTGGGCGGGCTGGCGCTGGCTACCGAGGGCATTGGCTGCGGCGGAGAGGATCGCCGCACCACCATCGGCAACGGACTGCTGCCGAATGGCCTGGTAACGTCAGCCACCACCAAGCAGTCGGGCTTTGACATCAAGGCACACATCGGCATCTATCACGCCACCGCGACCGACAGCGCCATCGCACAGAACAGCGAAGTCGACGTGCGCCAGGCTTACTTCAGTTTCGGCAATGCGGAGCTGGGCACCTTCAAACTGGGCCGCGATAACGGCATCTTCGGCGCCAACGCCATCTTCGGCGACATGACGCTGATCGGCGCAGGCGCGCCGGTGCAGGCCACGCAGCGCGGCCGCGTAACGTTGGGCCACATCGGCGCCGGCTATGCCTACGTCGGTTACTACGGCCAGATGGCATACAGCTCGCCCAAGCTGTCCGGCATCAGCGTTGATGCCGGCGTGTTCAATCCGGTGGCTGATTCACCTATCGTGTCGGCGGCACAGTACTCGACCCGCTCCAATCCCCAGGTGCAGGCGCAGCTTACGTACGCCGATGGCCCGTTCAAGGCCTGGGCCGGGGCCAAGTCGCAGAAATTCAAGGGCGTGGCGGTGGGCGCCGCCGATTTCACCATGTCGGGCTGGGAGGTGGGAGCATCGCTGCAGCAGGGCGCGTTTGGTTTGCTGGCGAACTACCAGAGTGGCAAAGGCCTAGGCGTGCTGTCCGATGCGGACCAGGGCAATGTGCGCAGCAGGCACTGGCTGCTGCAGGGCACCTTCAAGGCCAGCGAAAAGCTGAAGCTGGGCTTGGGCTATGGCATCAGCAAGAACGATGACAATACCGTCGGCACCAATGGCCTGAAGTCGAACGCCAACCTGACGGCTGGCGCCTACTACGCATTAACTGGCGCTATCACCCTGGTCGGCGAAGTGGGCCAGACCCGCTCAAAGTCCTTCACCGGCGGCGAGGCGATGATGAACGGGGCGTCGTTCGGCGGGATACTGTTCTTCTAAGCGGGCTATTTGAGATGGGGCAGCTTGCGGTAGATTGTGTTGCGCGAAACTCCGAGGGCGCGCGCGGTGGCGGAGACATTGCCGCCATGCGCCTCCAGCGTCCGCATGATCAGCGTCTGCTCCATGTCTTCCAGCCGCGCGCCGGTACAAGGCATGGTCGCCGCAGTGGCGGCTACACTGGCAACCGCCGCGGCGCCATCCGCAGCGATCTCCGCCTGCGCCTCGCGCATGTCGTCGAGGAAGTCGTCTGGCATGTGCTGCAGGCCGATCTCGCCCTCATCACCCGCCATGACAACGCCAGTGCGCAACAGGTTGGTCAACTGGCGGAAATTGCCCGGCCATTTGTGCCGCAGGAAGAGTTGCATCAATTCCGGCGCCACCGTATAGCGCTTGCCGCCGCTGTCAGTGGTCAGGATCTTGTTGACGACCGTCTCGAGGTCGGTACGCTCACGCAGCGGCGGCAGTTTCACCACCAGGCCGTTCAGCCGGTAATACAGGTCTTCGCGGAACAGACCCTTCGCCATGCGGTCGCGCAGGTTATGGTTGGTGGCGCAGATCACCTCTACATTGACGGGAATCGACTTGCCGCTGCCAAGCGGGGTGACCATCCGTTCCTGCAGTACGCGCAACAGGCGGGCCTGCAGGGGGAAGGGCATGTCGCCAATCTCGTCGAGGAACAGCGTGCCGCCGTTGGCCTGCAGGATCTTGCCGACCGCGCCCTTCTTGCGGGCGCCGGTAAATGCCCCATCCTCGTAGCCAAACAGCTCGGATTCGATCAGGGTCTCGGGGATCGACGCACAATTGACGGGGACAAACGGCCCCTGGGCGCGCGGCGAGTCGTTGTGAATCGCCTGCGCCAGCAATTCCTTGCCGGTGCCGGTCTCGCCCATGATCATGATCGGAATGTCCTTGCCCAGCACGCGTGTGACCTTGTCGATCACTGCTTCCAGTTGCTGGTCGCCGGTGCGCAGGTAGCGCAGGCCGGACAGGCGGCGCGCCGTGTGGACTGGATTGGTCTGCGCCGGGTGGCGTTCCTCGCGCGCCGAAATGATCGGATGCTGGAAGTGGTTATTGGCCAGCCGCAGCTGCGCGCGGCCGAACACCCGCACGCCGCTGTGCAGGCACAGGTCGAGCAGGCCCGGCGCTGCAGTGCGGTAATGATCGAACAGCGCCGAAACCGGCAGCCCGAACAGAGAGCTGAATGTATGGGACTGCAGGGCCGCGAAGGACAGTCCGAGCTGGAACAAGCCTGCGCGGTTGGCCGCTATAAAGCGTCCGCCGGGCGTGAACGAGGCAATACCCTCCATCAGGGTGCCTATGAATTCAGCACGGGCGTGAAAGTGCAGGGTGATGACGTCTTCGAAGGCGGCGGCGAACAGTTGGTTCTCCACCATCAGGGCCGACATCCGCACCAGGGCCATGGTGTGCTTGTGGAAGGAGCGCTGGTCGCCCGATACATCGAGCACGCCGATCACATTGCCGGCATGGTCGGTAATTGGCGCCGCGGAGCAGGTCAGGAAGTGGTTGGCTTGCAGGAAATGTTGATCGGCATGCACCAGGGCCGGCTTGGCTTCGGCGATGGCGGTGCCGATCGCGTTGGTGCCTTTGCATTGCTCGGACCAGGTGGCTCCAGCCTGCAGGGCGACCCGGTTGGCTTTCTCCAGGAAGTCCTCATCACCCAGGGAATGCAGGATCACACCGTTGGCATCGGTCAGGATCACCATATTGTGGGTGTTCACAATCTGCTGGTAGAGCGTTTCCATGGCCGGCACCGCATGGGTGTGCAGCAGCCGGTTCTGCTCGATGATATTGGAGAGGGAGCACCGGTCGATCGGGCCAATGTCTACGTCGCTGCACGGATCAAGTCCATAAGTGCGTGAGCGCAGGTGCGCAGTCTCGATGATGGCGTTGTTCACATTTGGAACAGTTTCCTGTTGCATGTCTCCCCCAACAGCCTTTGCGGCTTTCTTTAATGTAGCACCTGTGTCAAAACTGAACAAAAGCAGTTCGCCGGGTGCGTTGCATTGTTATGCAAGCAAACTAGATGCCAGATCCCTCTTGCGGAGTCGGCGGCCGTCGGCTATAGTTCTGTCCCTCGCAACGAGACGCAGCAGATAGCGCGAAACGAAGTGAGAAAAGAAGGGGTTGACGAGTTGCACGCTGTACCGCATAATCTCGCTTCTCTGCTGCTGACGAACACAACGCTTCGTCGAACAAACAAGGCAGCGATCTTTAAAAATCAACAGTCGATAAGTGTGGGCGTTTGACGATATGCCCAGGCCTTCGGGCCTGATGCTCAAAATATACGTTATAACGCTCGCACAAAATTAAACGTAAATCT
>JBCNOX010000156.1:0-9865 GCA_039593645.1 Pseudoduganella sp. | reverse complement strand
ATTCGCGTTTCTGCGCCAGCGTGGATGGCAGCTTTTCCGAGGTCAGGATTTGCGCAAAACCGAGGATGGCGTTCAGCGGCGTGCGCAGTTCATGGCTCATGGAGGAGAGGAAGGCCGACTTGGCCTGGTTGGCGCTCTTTGCCTCCTGCATTGCCAGCGCCAGCTCGCTGTTGGCCTGTTCGAGCTGCAGCGTGCGTTCGTGCACACGCTGCTCCAGCTCCTCGTTCAGGCGCATGACTTCCTGCTGCGCCTTGCTGCGCTGTTCCGCTTCGCGCGCGATTTCGCTGTTGGAGGTTTCCAGTTCGCGCGTGCGGCTTTCGATCTCGCTCAGCATCTTGTTGAAGGAATCGGCCAGTTCGGCCACTTCGTCGTTGCTGGTGCCCGGCGCGCGGCGCGAATAGTCGCCGGTGGCCATCACTTCGCGCGCCACGTCGGCAATGGCCAGCACCGGCCGCGTGACCACCCTGTTCAACGGGCGCATCAACAGGTAGGCGATGCCCATCGCCAGGAAGGTGGCAACGATGGCGATCATCACGTAGTCGCCGAAGCGGCCCAGGATTTCATAGTCCGCCTGCAGGTAGACGGTGCCCAGCAGCTCGCCGTTGTCGCGGATGCGCCGGAACAGCGTCATCTTGCCGTTCTCGAACGCCACGCCCTCGGCCTGCGGCGCGGCCGGCAAGCTGATATCGAATCCCGGCGCGACATAGGTGGCGAACAGCTGGCCGCGCGCGTTGTAGATGGCGCCTGCATTGACTTTCGGCCGGAGGCGCAGCAGCGCCAGGTTTTCCTTGGCCAGGCGCGGATCGTCGAAGGTCAGCGCGGGCGCGCTCATATGCCCAAGCAACTCGGCCTGGGTGGTCATGTCGGAACTCAGCGACTGGTGGTAGGCCCGCAAGTCGTAAGCGATGATGGTGCCAAGAGAGACCAGCAGCGCCACCAGCGTGACCAGCATGACCACGCCGAGCAGCTTTTGCGGCAGGGAGCGGCGGCGCGCCATCATCCCGCCACCTGCTGCACGCGAAGGGCCGCCGACAGCATGCGCGCGCTGATCTTCAGGCGCGCCACGGCCACATGTTTGAGCGAGACTTCAAAGCGCAGCCGTTCGTCGGCGATAACGAAGTTGATCATGCTGCCCATGCCGAAGGTATCGTCGCCATCGGTCACGGTCAGCACCGGCTGGCCGCGGCTGGCGGCCAGCATCTCCTGCGCCAGCGCTTTGTCCTGTGTCGGGATGAACAGAATGTGGATGCCTGCCAGGCTGTCGCCGCGCTTCACGCGTTTGACTTGCAGGGGGCGGCCATTGGCGGTGTGGCCGGCCACGGTCTGTTCCAGCTGCTCGGCCAGCGGGTCGGCGCCGGCAACCCCGATAACGATCGGCGCATCCGGGCGGGCGAAGCTGCCTTCGGGCCATTCGACGAAGCCGGCAAACTTGTAGAGGTAGGCGGCCTTCACCTGGCGCTCCAGGGCGGAGCCGGACTGGGCATGGGCGAACAGGGGCAACAGCGCAGCCAACAGCAGCGCTACCCAAAATACGGGACGTCTTCCTTGGAGAGTCCTCACCACCGTGCCTCGCGAACAGGGGATTTGGGGCATTCTATCGCTGAGTCCCCGCCAGCGGCGCAATTATTGGTTTCTCGCACCACAAAAGCCTTCCACGGCTTGCAAGTTAGACGTGACGCCACATTATTGCGGTGCAGCGTGGTCAATCTGCACAGCAGCGCGCTAGAATGGGCTCAAACGCTTTTGTTTGCTAAAGGAGCCACAAGTGAGTACAGATTTCAACGAACTGGCCGCCCAGGTGGGTAAGGCCCTGCAAGACAAAGGCTTGCTGTTGGCAACAGCGGAATCGTGCACCGGCGGCGGCATCTCGACCGCGATTACGGAAATCGCCGGCTCCACCGGCTGGTTCGATTGCGGCTTCGTTTGCTATTCCAATGCTTCCAAGACCGAGATGCTGGAAGTGCCGGCTGCCATGATGGCGCAATTCGGCTCCGTCAGCGAAGAAGTGGCGGCCGCCATGGCGCAGGGTGCGCTTGGCTCCAGCAACGCCCATGTGGCGGTCTCGGTCACCGGCATCGCCGGGCCAACCGGCGCAGTGCCGGGCAAGCCCGTTGGCACGGTCTGTTTTGGCTGGGCCAATGCGGATACCGTGCACACCGAACGCCTGGTGTTTTCCGGCGACCGGCAGTCGGTGCGCGCGCAGACCATCGAGCATTCGCTGAAAGGCCTGCTGCGCTTTATTAATTAATTCAGCAAGCGGCTGCGGCGCTCCGCCGCGGCCGGTTCGAACAGGGTCAGGCCGGCGATAGCGCGGCTGATGGCCACGTACAGGTAACGCCGCTCCTCGGCGTATTCGTCTCCGTTGCGGGTGGCGCGCGGGAACTGGCCTTCCTCCATATACGGCAGCAGCACCTGCTGCCATTCCCTTCCCTTTGCCGACTGCACGGTGGCCAGCGCCAGCGCCTTGCCGGCGCTCCCACGCGCTGTCGGCTTGCCGCGTGTCGCCACCTGGCGGCGGCGCAGTTCTTCGAGGAAGGCCGGCGCCTTGGCATCGCCCTGGCGCTGGGCGAAGTCCATGAAGGCGCGCAGGGTGCGCAGCACGGAATCGGCGTGGGCGCGCTTGACAAAGGTGCGGCGGGTCGCGGCCGGCAGGTCGAGGCCCGCACTAGCCATCTCCAGCAGTTGCGCGGCGCTGGCAGTTGTTGCCTGCTCCTTCATTTGCGCCAGCACGGCGGCGAGGCGCTGCTTCCAGCGGCGGGTGGCGCCGCTGTCGTAATGCTGCTCGGCGCACAGCAGGCCGCTGAACATGAATTCCAGGGTTTCCGGATCGCGCACCACAGCGTCTTTCTGTTGCTGGTAGGCGTCGCCGGAACCGTACATGGCATGGGTTGATTCGTAGTCGCGGCGGTCGCCCGACACGGCGAAATAGGTTTGCAGGCCGTCGACCATCAGCTCGCAGCTTTCCTTGTCGGCCTTCAGCGTGCTGTAGTCGCCGCTGGCCACGTGCAGCAGGGCGCGCAAGGCCATGATTTCCGGCCGCTTGAGATAGGAAGCGAAACCGTCGCAGTTGTAAGGCAGGCCGGCATCCAGCAGGGCGTTCTCGATTTCCACGCTCTGGTCCACTTCGCGCAGGATGATGGCCAGGTCGGGGCCCAGCGCCAGCTCTTTCGCCTTGGCGACCACGGCGCGGGCGCAGGCTTGCGGGTCGGTGTGATCGTATTCCACATGGCGCACTTCCGAGTAGGTGTCCGGGTGCGATTCGAAGCCGCATTTCGGCAGGGCGCGCTCCAGCAGCTTTTTCAGCGACACGCCGCAGCGGCGCGACTGCGACAGCGGCAGCCGTTCCGCGTCCGGGAAGGCCAGTTCGAAGCCGCCGCCCGAAAAGCGCGGGTCGGCGCCGCGCTCGGCGTTGATCACCTGGTGACGGTCGCCCACCACCACCAGCCGCGCATTGCGGCGGAACAGTTGCAGCAGTTCGAATTCAGCCGCGTTCACGTCATGCCATTCGTCGACCAGCAGCAGGTTGGCTTGCGGCATATCGTGTACCGCCTCCGGGAAGCGGCGCAGGATCGACACCAGGTCGGTCGCGTAATCGACCGGCGCCTGCCACAGGATATGGCCCGCCTGCGGCTGGCGGCGGCGCTCGAATTCATGGAAGATTTCCACGATCTCGCGGTCTTCCAGCTGGAACTGGTTGCACAGTTCGTCGAAGGTGAAGTCGTCGAACACCTCGTCCTCGAAGCGCAGCGTGGCCAGGGTAGCCTTCATCTGCGCCAGCAATTGCAGCATCATTTCCACGCGCTGGGTGCTGCGCTCGAAGTCGAAATCGAATTCCGTATAGCGGCCTTCATGGCGCTGCCACACGGTGTTGGCGGCGGCCACCAGCATGGGGCGCATCTGCTCCAGGCTGGACCAGCGCTCCGGCAGGTCAAGCCAGTTGCCATGCTCGGCGATGCGGGTGAGCTGCGAACGGGCCAGCGCTTCGACGGTCAGCACCTGCACCTTGCGCTCCGGGCATTCCAGCGCCAGCTTCTCGTAGAAGCGCTGGCGCGCGCCTTCCGAGAAGCACAGGCCCAGGACAACTCCCGGTTCCTGTGCCGCCAGCATGGCCAGCGTGGTAGTCTTGCCTGTCCCTGCGCGCGCCTCGATCATCAAGGTCTGGGCGCGGGACTTCAGGATCGCTTCCTGCTCGCTGGATGGTGAAACTCGCATGCCTGTTCAAATGGTGCCAATGAAAACACGCATTCTACCTTGGCTGGCTGCCGCAGCCGCCCTCGCCGTCCCGGCCGCCGGGCAGGCCGCGCGGCCGCTGACGGTGTACGCCGCCGGCGACATCGCCGACTGCCGCTACAACCGCGCCCCCGATTCCGGCGCAGCAGGAACCGCCGCCCTCATCGCCAAGGGCGACCCGGACGCCCTGATCCTCACCCTGGGCGACCACACCTACCCGAATGGCGCCCCGGCCGAATTCAGCGACTGCTACGCCCCCACCTGGGGCCAATTCAAGGCGCGCACCCGTCCCACGCCCGGCAACCACGAATACACCAGCGGCAAAGCCACCGGCTATTTCGACTACTTCGGCGACCTGGCCGGCCCGCCCGGCCGCGGATATTACAGTTTCGACAAGGGCGGCTGGCACTTCATCTCCCTGAACAGCGACCTGAAAGCCGCCGACCACCAGCGCCAGCTGCTGTGGCTCAAAGACGACCTGGCCGCCAGCAAGGCGCGCTGCACCCTCGCCTACTGGCACGCGCCCATGTATAGTTCTGGCGGACACACACCGACCAAGAAGATGCAGGACGTGTGGCGCGCACTGCACGCGGCCGGCGTCGAACTGGTGCTGTCCGGGCATGACCACGACTACGAGCGCCTGGCGCCGATGGATGCCGACGCGCGGACCGACGCGGCGCGCGGCGTGCGCCAGTTCGTGGTCGGCACCGGAGGCGCCATGCTCACGCCCTTCCTCTGGCTGAACGAGCAGAGCGAAGCACGCTCCAACTGGCGCACCGGTGTGCTGAAATTGGTTTTGAAGGAAAACAGCTACGAATGGGAGTTCCTGCCGGTCCCTCCGAAGACGGCGCCGGAACACCCGCAGCAGGAGGCCCGTGACAGCGGCACGGCCAACTGCCACTGATAACAGGAGCATCAATGCAAAACACGGTTCACTTCGTCCTGCAGGGCAAAGGCGGCATCGGCAAGACGTACGTCTCGACCATCCTCGCGCAATGGCTGAAGACCAAGAGCGAAACCCCGCTGCGCTGCTACGACACCGACCAGGAGAACACCACCTTCTCGCGCTACAAGGCGCTGGACGTGAAGCACGTGCCGGTGATGACCGAGTCGCGCACCATCGACCCCAAGCGCTTTGATGCGCTGATGATCGACATCCTGGAAGAAGACGGCAACTGCGTAATCGACAACGGCGCCAACACCTTCTCGCCGCTGATGGCCTACCTGATTGAGAACGACTGCTTCAACCTGCTGGAAGAATCGGGCCGCAAGGTCTACATTCACACCATCGTGGGCGGCGGCGACACGCTGCACGATACGGCGATGGGCTTCGTGACGACTGCCAAGTCGACCCAGGTGCCGCTGGTGCTGTGGGAGAACGAGCATTTCGGGCTGCTGCAATCGGCGTCCGGCAAATCCTTCCTCGAATCGCAGACCTACGCCGACAACTCGCAGCGCGTGCGCGGCCGCGTGGTGCTGAGCGCACGCAATGCCGACACCTTCGGCGCCGACGTGAAGAAGATGAACACTGGCCGCCTGACGGTGGACGAGGTGAAGGCCAGCGACAAGTTCAATGTGATGGAAAAGCAGCGCATCAAGGTCGTGTTCCGCGACCTGTTCGAACAACTCGACCTGGTGAACTGGTAAATGGCCCTCGACCCGCAGAAACTCCGCCTGCACGTATTCGAAAAAACCGGCATCAAGGTCGATGTCGACGACCCGATTTTCGCCCTGGTGGCCTTGAACGAAGCGGTGCTGGAAGAAGCGGTCGAACGCCACCTGGCGCGCTTGGACGGCGCGCACGCCCCGGCAGCTGGACCCGCCGCTGCGACTGGCCCCGCCTACGTCCCGCCGCCTGGCGCCCGCCCCATCCCCACCTCCCACGAACCGTTCTCGCGCCGCGAACTGCGCCTGCTTGGCGCCGCCGCCGGCGTCGCGGTACTGACTGCCGCCCTGGTCCTGATCGGCCAGGCCATCTTCAGCAAGCCAGCCGGCATCCCGCCCGCCAAGCTCGAGCGCGCCCTGCAAACCCTCGACGCCAAAACCCGCGCCGCCTTCGAAGCCGAACTCTCGAAATAAAAGTCGGGGTCAGCTCCGGCAATCTGCCATCTTTTTCGCCATGCGAAAAAGATGGCAGATTGCCGGAGCTGACCCCGACTTTCATGCTAACATGTGAATACCTATTCATTTGTTTGCTATGGCTATCTATTCTGACAACGATGCTTCCGTCGCCGAGCTGGCGGACTTGTTTCATTTGCTGGGGGATGCGACCCGTCTGCGTATCGTGCTGGCTTGCCTGGAGCAGCCGATCGCGGTCAGCGATATCGCGGGCTCGCTGCAACTGAGTTCGTCCCTGGTCAGCCACCATCTGCGCCTGCTGCGCGCGGCCCGTATCGTCAAGTCCGAGCGCCAGGGCAAGCAAGTCTTCTATTCCACCGCCGATGCCCATATCAGCGGTGTCCTGCGCGATATGCTGGAACACATCGCCGAACCTTCCAACGGTAACGAACAATGAGCGCCCATCATCACCATGGACATGGCCACGACCACGGCCATCATCACCATCACCACGTCGAGCCAGGCCACGGCCGGGCCTTCGCCATTGCGATTGCGCTCAATGCAGCCTTTGTCGCCATCGAGTTCTTCTACGGTTTCCTGGCCAACTCGACGGCATTGATGGCCGATGCCGGCCATAACCTGTCGGATGTTTTGAGCCTGGTCCTGGCCTGGGGCGCGGCTATCCTGGCCAAGCGCGAGCCGTCCGGCCGCTACACCTATGGCCTGCGCAGCAGCTCGATCCTGGCGGCGCTGTTCAACGGCATGCTGCTGATGGCGGCAACCGGGGCGATTGCCTGGGGCGCATTCCAGCGCCTGCTGGAGCCGACGCCGGTGGCAGGGCTGACCGTGTCCGTGGTGGCCGGCATCGGCATCGCCGTCAACGGTATCTCGGCCTGGCTGTTCATGAAGGGCAGCAAGGATGACCTGAATATCCGCGGCGCCTACCTGCACCTGGCGGCCGATGCGGCGATCTCGCTGGGCGTGCTGATCGCCGGCCTGGTGGTCATGTACACGGGCTGGGCGTGGATCGATCCGGCCGTTTCGCTGGTGATCGTGGTGCTGATCATGAAGAGCACCTGGTCGCTGCTACGTGAGGCGCTGGACATGACGCTGGGCGCGGTGCCGGGCAATGTGGATGCCGGCGAAGTCGAGAAGTTCCTGCTGGCCAGCCCTGGGGTGACCGGCATGCATGACCTGCATATCTGGTCGATGAGTACCACCGACGTGGCGCTGACTTGCCATCTTGTTATGCCGGGCGGTTATCCGGGCGATGCGGCCATCGATGACATCGCGCGCCAGTTGAAGGAGCAGTTCGGCATCCATCACACGACCTTGCAAACCGAGCAAGGGACTACCCAGCATGAGTGCTGCCTTCAGGGCCAGGGCCATGCCGCCGAGGATAAGCATGATCACGATCACGACCATCATGATCACGACCACGATCATCACCATGGCCACGCCCATTAAAGCCCAACAACCAGCCTGACCAAGAAGCCGTACAAAGCCCTCCCCCGCCCGTCCAATCGTTGGGACGGGAACCTTGCCTGCCAGCATTATTAATACGCTGACAGGCTTATAAATCAAGCACTTACCGATCTCCGACCCGCCAAACAAGCGCGGGCACGCGGCTTGCTGTTGAGCCTGGACCCCGCCAGACGCGCGGGGGGCCTATACAACGGAGACCGGAATGCAAAAGAAGCGCCCCCTTACCCTCTACATCCTGTTCGCGATGCTGCTTGGCATCGCCGTCGGGTATGCCTGTCACACGGTATTTCCTGACAAGAAAATCACGGCCGACATTTCGGCCCACATCTCGCTGGTCACCGACATCTTCCTGCGCCTGATCAAGATGATCATTGCGCTGCTGGTGTTCTCCACCCTGACCGTCGGCATCGCCAACCTGAGCGACGGCAAGGCGGCCGGCCGCATCGGCGCCAAGGCGTTCGCCTGGTTCATCGTCGCTTCGCTGGTCTCCCTGGCGCTGGGCATGCTGCTGTCGAACCTGATGCAGCTTGGCACCAACCTGGGCCTGCCGCTGCCTGCCATCGATGCCAGCACCGGTCTGAAAACCTCGGCCTTCACGCTGAAGGATTTCATCACCCACGTGGTGCCGAAGTCGCCGATCGAGGCCATGGCCAATAACGAAATCCTGCAGGTGCTGGTGTTCTCGATCTTCTTCGGTTCGGCGCTGGGTGCGCTGGGCGAATCCGGCAAGCACCTGCTGAATGTGGTCGACGAGCTGGCGCAGGTGATGCTGCGCATTACCGGCGCCATCATGGGGATGGCTCCACTGGCGGTGTTCGCTGCGATGGCTTCGGTGGTCACCACCAACGGTCTGGGCATCCTGGCCACCTTCGCCAAGTTCATGGGCGGCTTCTACCTTGGCCTGTTCTGCCTGTGGGTGCTGCTGATCGGCGCCGGTTTCGCTGTGCTGGGTCCGCGCGTGCGGCGCCTGGTGGGCCTGATCCGCGAACCATTCCTGCTGGCCTTCTCCACCGCCAGCTCGGAAGCAGCCTATCCGAAACTGCTGATCGCGCTCGACAAGTTCGGGGTGCAGCGCCGCATTTCCAGCTTCGTGCTGCCAATGGGTTATTCCTTCAACCTGGATGGCTCGATGATGTACTGCACCTTCGCCGTGCTGTTCATTGCCCAGGCCTATGGCATCGACCTGTCGCTCGGCACCCAGATCACCATGCTGCTGCTGCTGATGCTGACGTCCAAAGGCATGGCCGGCGTGCCGCGCGCTTCGCTGGTGGTGATCGCCGCCACCCTGACCCAGTTCCACATTCCGGAAGCCGGCCTGCTGTTGCTGATGGGCGTGGACCAGTTCCTCGATATGGGCCGCTCGGCCACCAATGCAGTCGGCAACGCCATTGCCACCGCCGTCGTGGCGAAGTGGGAAGGCGCGCTCGGCGAAGAACAACAGGCGGATGAGCACAGCTACATCCGCGCCGCATAAAACAACGACCTCAGGAGAACCCCCAATGAAATACACTGCCACCACCTTGCTGGCCCTGGCCTGCTGCAGCGCGCACGCGCAATCGTCCGTACAAATCTATGGCGTGGCCGATGCCGGCATCGTGCTTGAACGCGGTGCCCCCGACGGCAACACCTCCAATGTGAGCAGCGGCGTTGCTTCCGGTTCGCGCATTGGCTTCAAGGGCACGGAAGACCTGGGCAATGGACTGGCGGCCGGCTTCGTCATCGAGAGCGGTTTCGCGATGGATACCGGCGCTTCCGGCCAAGGTGGCCTGACTTTCGGCCGCCAGTCCTTCGTCGCCCTCAGCAGCCCGCTGGGTACCATCAGCGCGGGCCGCCAATACTCGCCGTATTACAAGGCCCTGCTCAATATCGCCGATCCGTTCGCCGATGGCCTGGCGGGCCAGGCCACCAACCTGATGGTGCCGAACCGCCGCATGGACAATTCGCTGCGCTACGCTTCGCCCAAGTTCGCCGGGTTCTCGACTGAGCTGGCTTACAGCGCAGGCGAAGTGGCAGGCGACAGCACCCGCAAGCGCTCGCTGAGCGCCTCCCTCGATTACGAAAATGGCCCGCTGGCGCTGTCGGCAGCGCACTA
>JBCNOX010000155.1:0-9877 GCA_039593645.1 Pseudoduganella sp. | reverse complement strand
GAATCCAGCGACACCATCATCTGGAAGGCGCGCGAGTACAGGAAATCGCCCACCAGCACCGAAGCGGCATTGCCGAACAGCGCGTTGGCGGTCTGGCGGCCGCGGCGCATTGACGATTCGTCAACAACGTCGTCATGCAGCAGGGTCGCCGTGTGGATGAACTCCACCACGGCGGCCAGCTCATGGTGGCCGACGCCCTTGTAGTGATAGGCATTCGCTACCAGCAGGACCAGGACTGGTCGGATACGCTTGCCGCCCGCGCTGATGATATATTCAGCAATCTGGTTGACCAGTGCCACTTCCGAGTGAAGGCGCTGGCGGATCACCGAATTGACCGCGTCCATATCGGCGGCAATGGTGCTCATGATTGTGTTCTGGGCGTTGTTCGACAAGGCAAACCTACTGGTAAGGTTGGTAAGAGTGCCGCGATTATACGTTACTCGTTGCCCACATACCACGTGGGCCGCCCTTCGACAATAGCTTTTGACCGGTTTCCCAAAACTATGTATAATCAGCGGTTCCCCGGCTTCCGTCTGTTGTTTTTGGGCGTCGAGCGAGGGAGACTTATTAACAATTCAAGAGGTTTCCAATCATGTACGCGGTCATAAAAACCGGCGGCAAACAATACAAAGTTGCTGCTGGCGAAAAAATTAAAGTAGAACAGTTGCCGGCTGACATTGGTTCCGAAATCACTATCGACCAGGTTCTCGCCGTTGGCGCGGGCGACAGCATCAAGTTTGGTGCTCCTCTGGTTGCAGGTGCATCGGTTCTGGTGAAAGTAGTTGCCCAAGGTCGTCACGACAAGGTACGTATCTTCAAGATGCGTCGTCGTAAGCACTACCAGAAGCGTCAAGGCCACCGCCAGAACTTCACCGAAATCCAAATCGTTTCGATCAACGGCTAATTGCTGCTTGCCCGAATTTACCGAGCTATCAAGGAGTAACTAAATGGCACACAAAAAAGGCGGCGGTACTACCCGCAACGGTCGCGACTCTGAATCAAAACGCCTTGGCGTTAAAGTGTACGGCGGCCAGTCCATCAACGCTGGTGGCATCATCATCCGTCAACGCGGCACCCCAGTGTCCGCTGGCGAAAACGTCGGTACCGGCAAGGACCACACCCTGTTCGCAAAAGTGGACGGCGTTGTGAAGTTCGTGACCAAGGGTCCAGACAGCAAGAAGTACGTTACCGTCGTAGCTGCTGCTTAATACAGCAAATACAGGTACAGTAAGGCGAAAGCCTTCTCTCCAAAAGGCTCTGCCAGTGGTAGGGCCTTTTTAGTTTTCAAGGTGGTTCATTATGAAGTTTATTGACGAAGCACGAATCGAAGTCATCGCCGGCACCGGCGGCAATGGCTGCGCCTCTTTTTGCCGTGAAAAATTCCGTCCGTTCGGCGGCCCTGATGGCGGCGACGGTGGCAAAGGCGGCAGCATCTGGGCGGTAGCCGACCGTAACGTCAATACGCTGGTGGACTATCGCTATTCCAAGATGCACCGTGCAGCCAACGGCGAATCCGGCCGAGGCTCCGACTGCTACGGCAAGGGCGCGGACGATATCTTCCTGCGCATGCCGGTCGGCACCCTGATCATCGACGAAGTGTCGGGCGAAATCATCGCCGACATGACCGAACACGGCCAGATGGAACTGCTGGCCAAGGGCGGTGAGGGCGGCTGGGGCAACATCCACTTCAAGACCTCGACCAACCGCGCACCGCGCCAGAAAACCGACGGCAAGGAAGGCGAACGCCGCGAACTGCGCCTGGAACTGAAGGTGCTGGCCGACGTTGGCCTGCTGGGCATGCCGAATGCCGGCAAATCGACCTTCATCACCGCGGTATCGAATGCGCGTCCGAAGATCGCCGACTACCCGTTCACCACCCTGCACCCTAACCTGGGCGTGGTGCGTGTATCGCACGAAAAGTCGTTCGTGATCGCGGACATCCCTGGCCTGATCGAAGGCGCCGCCGAAGGCGCGGGCCTGGGCCACCAGTTCCTGCGCCACCTGTCGCGCACCGGCCTGCTGCTGCACATCGTCGACCTGGCGCCGTTCGAAGAGACTGTCGATCCGGTCAAGGAAGCCAAGGCCCTGGTCAAGGAACTGGAAAAGTACGATCCGGCGCTGGGCAAGAAAGAGCGCTGGCTGGTGCTGAACAAGCTGGACGTGATTCCGGAAGAAGAGCGCGCCAAGCGCGTGAAGGACTTCGTCAAGAAGTTCGGCTTCAAGGGCCCGGTGTTCGAGATTTCCGCGCTGTCGCACGAAGGCACGCAGGAACTGGTCAACGCCATCTACCTGCACCTGGAGCAGCAGCGCTACTCCGAGCAGCGCTCGGAAGAAGTGCAGATGACCGAAGAAGCCCGCGGTATTTCCTCCATTGACCCGGACGACCCACGTTTCAAAGTTCTCGATTAAAATCGGGACAACCTCTTATCTTTGCCGCCCCTGCCAACCGCGGGGGCGCGCATTGTCTGCGGCAAGCCGGCATCACCCCCGCCCGGCGCATCACCAGAAGTTTCGCGTACCTTTTGCTTGAGAAGACTTTGCCGTCCTATGAATTCGCTTATCCAGAACTCCACCCGCATCATTATCAAAGTGGGCTCCTCGCTCGTCACCAATGACGGCCGCGGGCTCGATCATGCCGCTATCGCCCGCTGGGCCTCACAGATTTCCGCCCTGCGCGCCATGGGCAAGGAAGTCGTGCTGGTCAGCTCCGGCGCGGTAGCTGAAGGCATGCTGCGCCTGGGCTTCGACAAGCGACCGACGGACATACACGAACTTCAGGCATGCGCCGCCGTGGGCCAGATGGGCCTCGCGCAGATTTACGAAACCAGCTTCCGCCAGCACAGCATCGGCACCGCGCAGGTGCTGCTGACCCACGCCGACCTGGCCGACCGCGAACGCTACCTGAATGCGCGCTCGACGCTGACCACCTTGCTGCGCCTGGGCGTGGTTCCGATCATCAACGAAAACGACACGGTCGTCACCGACGAAATCAAGTTCGGCGATAACGACACGCTGGGCGCGCTGGTGGCGAACCTGATCGAAGCCGATGCGCTGATCATCCTGACCGACCAGCGCGGCCTGTTCAGCGCCGACCCGCGCAAGGATCCTGCGGCCTACCTGATCACCCACGGCCGCGCCGGCGATCCTGCGCTGGAAGCGATGGCCGGCGGCGCCGGTTCTTCGCTGGGCCGCGGCGGCATGCTGACCAAGATCCTGGCCGCCAAGCGTGCGGCCAAGTCCGGCGCGCATACCGTGATCGCCTTCGGACGCGAAGCCGACGTGCTGACCCGCCTGGCGGGTGGTGAAAGCATCGGCACCGAACTGTCCGCACAAACCGGGCACCTGACGGCGCGCAAGCAATGGATGGCGGACCACCTGCACACCGCAGGCCAGGTGGTGCTCGATGCAGGCGCGGTGCAGAAGCTGGTAAAAGAAGGCAAATCGCTGCTGCCGATTGGCGTAACCGAAGTGCACGGTGAATTCGGCCGCGGCGCGGTCATCACCTGCGTGGGCGAGGACGGCCACGCCATCGCGCGCGGCATCAGCAACTACACCAGCGCCGAAACGCGCCGCATCAAGCGCAAGCCCTCCGCCGAAATCGAAGCCATCCTCGGTTACGTCGAAGGCCACGAGCTGATCCACCGCGACAACATGGTCCTACTGTAGAACTCGTGTCACACCATGGGGTCACACCCCAATCGTGACACGGGCTCATGCATTTAATGGCCGAGCTCGTGTCACACTTGGGGTGTGACCCCAGGGTGTGACACGGGCTCAGGCGTCGGCGGGGGCGGGGGTTTTGGCCTTGAATTCGCAGAGGTCGGCGATGATACAGTTCCAGCACTTGGGCTTGCGCGCGACGCAGGTATAGCGACCGTGCAGGATCAGCCAGTGGTGCGCGTCCATCAGAAATTCCTTCGGCACGAACTTCATCAGCTTCTGTTCGACGATATCGACGTTCTTGCCCGGCGCGATGCCGGTGCGGTTTGAGACGCGGAAGATGTGCGTGTCGACCGCCATCGCTACCTGGCGGAAGGCGGTGTTCAGCACCACGTTGGCGGTCTTGCGGCCCACGCCCGGCAACTGCTCCAATTCCTCGCGCGTCTGCGGCACTTCGCCGCCATACTGGTCTACCAGGATCCGGCAGGTCGCGATCACGTTCTTGGCCTTGGTCTTGTACAGGCCAATGGTGCGGATGTATTCGGTCAGTTCATCGAGACCCAGGTCGAGTATCGCCTGCGGCGTATTGGCCACCGGGTACAGCTTGCGCGTGGCCTTGTTCACGCCGATGTCGGTTGCTTGCGCCGACAGCAGCACGGCGATCAGCAGTTCGAACGGTGTCGTGTATTCCAGCTCGGTTTCGGGGTTGGGATTCGCCTCGCGCAGGCGTTCGAAAATCAGTTGGCGTTTGGCGTTGTTCATTTATTCTTGTCGGCTTCGGCGCGCTGGCGGGCGCGTTCCATGGCGGCGGCGATGATCTGGCGCTTGCGTTCTTTCTCCGCCTGCTCGGCTTCATTCTCCGGCGTCAGGCGTTCCACGGCGGCCGCCTTGGCATGGGCCTTGGCCGCCAGTCGCGCATCGTTTTCCTCGCGCTCGCGGATCAGGCGCGCCAGGCGGAACTCGTGGCGGTCGCGCGCCTCGTCGGCTTGCTCCTGCGTCCAGGCGTCCCAGCCGGTGGTTTCGGTCACCGGGTACATGACAATGCAGTCGACCGGACAGGCCGGCACGCACAGGTCGCAGCCGGTGCACTGTTCAGGGATGATGGTGTGCATCTGCTTGGCCGCGCCCATGATCGCGTCCACCGGGCAGGCCTGGATGCACAGCGTGCAGCCGATGCACAGCGATTCGTCGATGAAGGCCACGGCGCGCGGGCGCTCGAAGCCGTTGACGGGATTCAGCGGGATGACGGGGCGCCCGGTAACGCTGGACAAACGGCGGATGCCTTCGGCGCCGCCGGGCGGGCATTGGTTGATGTTCGCTTCACCGGACGCAATCGCTTCCGCATACGGTCGGCAGCCCTTGTAGCTGCACTTCGTGCATTGGGTTTGCGGCAGCACGTCCTCGATGCGGTCGGCCAGGGTCTTCGAATCAGTCACGGTGAAAGGCGAAACGGTAAAGCGCTATTATCCAATATCTGCGCTGCCTGTGCGGAAGTTGCTTAGGATCAACTTCTGTGGGAACATACCGCTTCTTACAATGGGTGGGGAACCATGCGTGCTGTGCGGGTGATTGCTTGCGTGCTTTACTTGCTGCTAGGGCGGCAGGGCATTGCTGTCGCCGGCGCCCCGGTGCGCCTGGCTGCGGAAGAATGGCCGCCCTTCGTCTCTGCCGCGCTGCCCGAGCAAGGCATGTCCGGTGCCTATGTCGGCGCAGTGTTTGCGCGCATCGGCAGCGCCATCGCCATCGACTACTTCCCCTGGAAACGCACCATGGAAGTGGGCATGAACGACCCTAACTATGCCGGTTTGCTGGCCGTGTGGCGCACGCCGCAGCGCGAAGTCCAGTGCTATTTTTCGGCTCCCATCGCGAGTACCTTGAATGTGCTGGCTTACTTGAAGGAGGCGCCGGTGCTCGCCTCGACCTTGCGCGAACTGCGCAATGCGAGCCTCGGCATCGTGGCCGGATATTCCAATGGCGAAGAGTTTGATGGCCTGGTGCGGCGCGGTATGCTGCACGTGCAGGAGGGCGTCAATGACGAAATCAACCTGCGCAAGCTGCTTAGCAAACGCTTCGATGCGATGGTGATTGAGAAGCGCGTGCTGCGCCATCTGCTGTCCAGCCATCGCTTCACCCGCGCCGAACGCGATCGCATCGCCTTTACTGAGAACCTGTTCCACGAACGTACCGTGCACGTCTGCTTCCAGCGCACTCCTGCGGGCCTGGCGCAGCAGCGCGCCTTCAACGAGGCTGCCCGCGACATCGACCTGCCGCGCTTCGAGCGAGAGTACCTGCGCCGTCTCGAAACCGACCGCCCAACCGTCAATTAAGCGATAAGTTCATACGAAAGTATTCGTTGGCGCCGCCGGCTGCCGAATTTACGCTGGCGCCTTCAACGGAGGAATCTATGACTGATGCAGTTGATCGCCACTGGGCGGAATTGCTGTCGCCGCGCCGGCGCAACCTGCTGGCTGCGGCGGCCGGTGCGCTTGCGACACCGGTGATGGCACAAAGCCCCTGGGGCTATGAGACCTACAAGCAGGCGACGCCGCGGCCAACCAGCGTGCGGCCGGGAGAGCAAAGCTTGCCGCTCAAGCCGCGCGCCTATACGGATATCGAGAGCTATCACGCCCACATCTACTTCGACGAGGACAATTACCAGAAGGCCGCGCTGATCCGCAAATGGGTTGCCGAGCGATTCAAGGTGGAGCTGGGAGACTGGAACCTGGAGCCGCGTGGCCCGCATGTCACGCCGTCCTTTTATTTCGGTTTCACCAACGACCTGCTGCACATTATCGTGCCCTGGCTGCAGCTGAATAGCCTTGGACTGACAATCCTGATCCACCCGAATACGGATGATCCGCGCGCGGACCATCTGTATTACGCACTGTGGGTGAATCGTTCGCAACCGGTGAACGGCTATAGCATCAAGAAGCCCGGGCCGGGCGAGCCGCGAGTCGAGCAGATATTCCCGAACACGCGGCCCAGCGTTGCGATCGAAAAGGCTTCCTAGCTTTTCCGGCGTTCTGCGACTTCGAAGATCGCCATGCCGGCCAGCATGGCGATAAAGAAGATCCACGGTTTGCCGCCGCCGGTCGCCAGCGATGTGATGACGGGGCCCGGGCAGTAGCCGGCCAGCCCCCATCCGATGCCGAAGGCCAGGCTCCCTAGGACGAGACGGCGATCGATATCGCGCGCTGTGGGCAGGCTGATTGGCGCGCCGAGAATCGCACGGGCGCGCTTGCCTGCGATATGGAAGGAGATGGTGCCGACCAGCAGCGCTCCCGCCATGACGAACGCCATCGCGGGATCCCATTTGCCGAATATGTCGAGAAAGCCCAGCACCTTGGCGGGATTCGTCATGCCCGAAACAACCAGGCCCAGGCCGAATATCAGCCCGGCCAGCAAAGAAGTGAGCGTGCTCATAGCAAGCCTCGCACGACGGCGACGGTTGCGAAACCGGCCGCCATGAAGGTAAGGGTCGCGGCCAGCGATCGCGGCGAGAAGCGGGACAGCCCGCAGATGCCATGGCCGCTGGTGCATCCGGAAGCGTAACGCGTGCCCAGCCCGACCATCAGGCCAGCGACCACCAGCGTGCCGGCGCTGGCATCAACCTGGGCTGTCGGCAGCACTGTGAAAGCGCCATAGAGCAGCGGTGCGGCCACCAGCCCCGCCAGAAAAGCGACGCGCCAGGCTGCATCGCCGCCGGAATCGGGCTGGCGGCTAAAGGCCTTCCCCAGCAGGCCGCCGACGATGCCGCTGATGCCAGCTATACGGCCGTTAAGCAGCAACAGCATTGCCGCTCCCAGGCCAATCATGATGCCGCCTGTCAGCGGCGCGTAGTAAGCACTCATTTCGCTACTCCTTTGGACAGTAAAGCTGGTACAACACCTGCATCACCGCCATCGCCTCCGCGCTGGCGATGCTGTAAAAGATCTGCTTGCCTTCGCGCCGGGTGGCGACCAGTTCGGCATTGCGCAAAACGGTCAGTTGCTGCGACAGGGTAGGCTGCGCGATGCCGGTTGCCGCTTCCAGTTCGCCAACCGCATGCTCGCCCTGCACAAGCTGGCAAAGCAGCAGCAGTCGGTCCTGGTTGGACAGTGATTTCAACAGCGCGGACGCGCGGCCGGCAGCGGCCTGCAAGGCGACGGGATCAATTTTCATATTATATAAAAAAGTATACTGTATGCCGTAATAAAAGCCGAGCACGAGGGCCCGGCCGGCCGAAGGGCAGTGCCCTTAGCCGTGTTTCTTGATGAAGGCGGCGATACGCGGGCAAACCATCTCGCGCCAGCGGCGGCCGGAGAAGATGCCGTAGTGGCCGGCGCCCGGCACCACGAAGTCTTCCTGCATATCGGCCGGAATGCCGGTGCACAGGTCGTGCGCCGCCTGCGTCTGGCCGGCGCCGGAGATATCATCCAGTTCGCCTTCAACTGTCATCAGCGCCACGTTCGTGATGTCCTGTGGGCGCACGAACACGCCATCGACTTCCCAGGTGCCTTGCGGCAGGCGGAATTCCTGGAACACGGTCTTGATGGTGTCGAGGTAGTATTCGGCCGGCATGTCCAGCACCGCGTTGTACTCGTCGTAGAACTTGCGGTGCGATTCTGCCGGTTCGTCGTCGCCGCGCACCAGGTGCATATAGAACTCGCGGTGCGATTGCGCATGGCGGCCCGGGTTCATGGCGATGAAGCCGGCATGCTGCAGGAAGCCCGGATACACCTTGCGGCCGAAGCCCGGATAGTTCGGCGGTACCGCGTAGATCACGGTGTTCTCGAACCAGGAGAACTTCTTTTCCACTGCCAGGTTGTTGACCTGGGTCGGCGACCTGCGCGGATCGATCGGGCCGCCCATCATGGTCATGGTCTTCGGCAGCTTCGGATCTTTGGCGGTGGCCATCAGCGAAATCGCCGCCATTACCGGCACGGTAGGCTGGCAGACGGAAATCACGTGCAGGTCAGGGCCGAGCAGGCGGATGAATTCCTGCACGTACTTCACGTAGTCGTTCAGGTGGAACGGGCCTTCCGTTAGCGGTACCAGGCGCGCGTCGATCCAATCGGTGATGTAGACGTCATGTTCCGACAGCAGGGCCTGCACGGTATCGCGCAGCAGGGTCGCATGGTGGCCGGACAGCGGCGCCACCAGCAGCACGGTCGGCTGCTTAAGCGCCTTGAACTCCTTCTCGCTCAAATCCTTGCGGAAGTGCAGCAGTTTGCAGAAGGGCTTGTTTTCCACCACGCGTTCGTCGATGTGGACTTGCTTGCCATTGACCACAGCCTGTTTGATGCCGAACTCTGGCTTCTCGTATTCCTTGCCCAGGCGGTACATCAATTCGTAGCCCGCAGCGATACGTTGCGAGAACGGCGTGTGCGCAAACGGCGAGACAGGATTGGTGAACAGCTTGGACGAGGCTTCAGCCCACTGCATCAGTGGATGCAGGAGCGAGCGTTGCATTTCGTGCAATTGGTAAAGCATAGTATGTCCCGCTGAAAATTGTGGCAATGCGCAAAGATGGTTCAATTATAGGCCATTTATACATGACCTACAGCATTCCGCAGTACCCTCCAGAAAGTACATAAATAACGGCTAAGACGCCATGATTCCAACATAATACGAGCAGGAAAACAAAAAAAGCAGCGTTTCCGCTGCTTTTTTGTAGGATGCGTCCGAAGAATCGGTCGGATCAGTCGAACACCGGGGTTTCCACGCCCAGCACTTTGTGGAGTTTTGGCGACGTGGTGGTGTACTGCATGTGGATCTTCTTGTCCGGGAAGATGTATGGTGCAGCGCCGAAAGCGGCCAGCGCGGCTTCGTGGAAGCCCGACAGGATCAGCTTTTTCTTGCCTGGGTAGGTGTTGATGTCGCCCACTGCGAAGATGCCCGGCACATTGGTTTCGAACTTCTCGGTCGACACCACTTTCAGCTGCTTGCGCTCGATGTCCAGGCCCCACTCGGCGATCGGGCCCAGCTTTGGCGACAGGCCGTAGAAGACCAGCAGCATGTCCAGCGGCACGCGGCGGGTCACGCCGTCGGCGCCGGTCACGCGCAGTTCGCACAGCTTGTCGTCCTTGGTTTCGATGCCCGACACCTGGCCAATGATCAGCTGCATCTCGTACTCGTCGCACAGCTGCTTCATCTTGGCTACGGAAGCAGGCGCCGCGCGGAAGTCTTCACGGCGGTGCAGCAGCACCACGGACTCAGCCTTGCCGACGAAGTTCAG
>JBCNOX010000154.1:0-9927 GCA_039593645.1 Pseudoduganella sp. | reverse complement strand
GTCGTCGCTCGGGCTGCTGTTGGCGGCGTGGATACTGTTGGGCACCGGCTGGCAAATGCTGCAGCAACGAGGCAAACTGGCGCGCCAGCCGCGTTCATGGTGGGGCATGCTGGCGGCGCACACCGGGCTGGGCGTGTTCGTGATCGGCGTCACCATGGTGAAAGGGCATGAACTGGTGCAGGACGTGGTGCTGGCGCCCGGCCATCAGGCGGCCCTGGGGGAGTACACCTTCACCCTGCAGAAGCTGGAAGACGCGCGCGGTCCGAATTACACCGCCCTGCGCGCCAGCGTGGCAGTTGCCCGCCAGGGCGAGCCGGTGGCGCTGCTTCACCCGGAGCAGCGCCGCTACAGCGTGGCGCAGGACACCATGACGGAAGCCGCGATCGACCGCAGCCTGCTGCGCGACCTGTACGTCTCGCTCGGCGACGCAACCGGCGACGGGCGCTGGCTGCTGCGCCTCCAGCTCAAGCCCTTCGTCGGCTGGATCTGGGGCGGCTGCCTGCTGTTCGCCCTGGGCGGCATGCTGGCAGCATCCGACCGCCGTTATCGCGCAGCGCGCACGGTGCGGCAGGCGGCTCCCAGGCCGGCGCTGGCGGCGATGTCCCTGCTGCGGGAGCCGCAATGAAACGCTTCATCCTTCCCATCGCGCTGTTTGCCGTGCTGCTCGCCTTCCTCGGCGTCGGCTTGCAGCGCAACCCGCGCGAACTGCCGTCCCCCCTGATCGGCAAGCCGGTACCGCAATTCTCGGCACAGTTGCTGGACAATCCAGGCGATACCGTCTCGCCCGCCAAAATGCAGGGACGCGTTTGGGTACTGAACGTCTGGGCTTCCTGGTGCGAAGGCTGCCGCATTGAACACAAGGATTTGATGGACCTGTCACGCGCCATCGATGCGCCGGTAATCGGACTGAATTACAAGGACCAGCGCGAGGACGCCCTGCGCTGGCTGCAAAACAACGGCAACCCGTACCGCCAGATCGCATTCGACCACGACGGCCGCATCGGCATCGAGTTCGGCGTCTACGGCGTGCCGGAGACCTTCGTGATCGACCGTCACGGCATCGTTCGCATGAAGCATGTCGGCCCGCTGTCGGCGCCGTCAGCGCGCGAGCGCGTTGCCCGCATGGTGAAGGAGCTGGCCAATGGCTGATGCACTGAACGCCGCTTCGCTGGACGCACGCACCATGGCGCTGGCCGAAGAGCTGCGCTGCCTGGTGTGCCAGAACCAGAGCCTGGCCGATTCGCACGCGCCGCTGGCGCTCGACCTGCGCCAACAGATCCACCAGCAGCTGGCCCAGGGCCGCAGCGAGCAGCAGGTGGTGGACTTCATGGTGCAGCGCTACGGGGATTTCGTCTTGTATGAACCGCCGCTGAACGCCAGCACCGCCTTGCTGTGGTTCGGGCCAATGCTGCTGCTCGCCGCCGGCGTGGTGGCGTTGCGCGGCTTCTGGAAGGGCCAGCAATGAGCATGTTCATCGCCATCATCGCCGTCATGACTGTCTTTGCGCTCGCCTGCGTCGTGCCGCCGCTGCTGCGCCGTACTGCCGCCGCCGATCCTGCGCCCGCGTCCGGCGAACTTGTCGTGCGGCCTGCGCAAACGGGCCTGGCCCTGCTGCTCGCCGTGCTGCTGCCGGCAGCGGCGGTGGCCATCTACCTGCAGGTTGGACGCCCGGACGCACTGGCCATGCCGCCCGAGCTGCTGGCAGCGGCCGCCACGCCTACCGACCACGGGCCGTCCGAAGAAGACATTCCCGCCATGGTTGAACGCCTTGCCGAGCGCCTTCGCACGCAGCCCGAAGATATCGACGGCTGGCACATGCTGGCGCGCTCCTACAGCACGATGAACCGCTACGCGGATGCCGCCATGGCATACGGACACCTCGCGGCGCTCCTGCCGCAGGACGCTGGCGTGCTGGCCGACTATGCCGATGCGCTGGGCACGGCGCAAGGCGGGTCGCTGGCCGGAGAGCCGGAACGCCTGATCGAACGCTCGCTCGCCATCGATCCGCAGCAACCGAAGGCGCTGGCACTTTCCGGCAGCGCCGCCTTCGCTCGCGGTGACTTCGCGCGAGCGGAAAAGCAATGGCAGGCGGTCCTGCCGCTGGTACCCGGCGATTCCGAATTCGCCCGCTCGACCCAGGCCGGTATCGCTGAAGCGCAGGCGCGCCAAGGCGTTCCGGCAGCGGTGCCGGGCGCGGCGCAGGCCGGACATTCCGTATCGGCGCGCCTTTCCGGCACGGTCCGGCTTGCACCCGGCAGCGCGACGCCACCGCCCGGCCAGACGCTGTTCGTCTATGCCCGCGCCGCAAACGGGTCACCGATGCCGCTGGCCGCAATCAAGCGCCCGGCCGGCGCATTCCCGCTGCAGTTTGAGCTGGACGACAGCAACGTACTCGCAGCCGGAACGCACCTTGCCGATGCAGGGCAACTGATTGTGGGAGCACGAATCTCCGCCAACGGAAGCGCCGCGCCCCAGGCGGGAGACCTGGAAGGACAGGCCGGCCCGGTCGCTGCCGGCAGCAGCGGATTGGTGATTGAGCTCGCGGCCCGTCGGCCGGCTGCGAAATAGTTATGTGGCAGGCGAAGCGCTTGATCTGCGCTAATTTTATGAAGCACCCTTCTCCGTAAAATGGTGAACAAATGGAAAACAAAGAACCCGTCGCCACCAAGGCGCAAGAATTAAAGGTCTTCCTGTTCATGACGGTGGTCCTGGCCCCGATCCTCGCGGTAGCAACGGTAGGCGGCTATGGATTCATCGTCTGGATGTACCAGATGCTCACCGGACGCCTGCCAGGTGCATGATCATGGCATCCGAAATCCACATCGCCGGAATCATCGTCCACGCCACGCCCGCACAGGTTGCGGAAGTGCGTGCCCAGCTAGCCATCCTGCCCCGCTGCATCGTGCACGCCGCTGAAGCGGACGGTCGCCTGATCGTCACGCTCGAAGCGGAAAGCGCGCCCCGCACACTTGACGCGATGGACGCGATCCGGGCCCTGCCCGGCGTCCTTAACGTCGCCCTGGTTTACCAGCATGCCGAACCCGCCAACTCAATGGACGAGGAACTACAATGAAACAAACTCGCCGTGATTTCATCACACAGACTGCCGCGATGACGGCAGCCGCCACCGCCGGCATCCAGCTGCCTGCCGCCGCCTCCAACGTCGTCACCGACGCCGCCAGGACCCAGCTCAAATGGAGCAAGGCGCCATGCCGCTTCTGCGGCGTAGGCTGCGGCGTCAACGTCGGCGTCAAGGACGGGCGCGTGGTAGCCACGCATGGCGACATCAACGCCGAAGTCAATCGCGGCGTGAACTGCGTCAAGGGCTACTTCCTGTCGAAGATCATGTATGGCGCCGACCGCCTGACCCAGCCCCTGATGCGCATGAAGAACGGCAAGTACGCCAAGGATGGCGAATTCCAGCCGGTGTCGTGGAATGCCGCCTTCGATGAAATGGCCAGGCAGTTCAAGAAGGTGTTGAATGAAAAGGGCCCGACTGCGGTCGGCATGTTCGGCTCCGGCCAGTGGACCATCTGGGAAGGCTACGCTGCATCCAAGCTGATGAAGGCCGGCTTCCGCACCAACAACCTGGACCCGAATGCGCGCCACTGCATGGCCTCCGCCGTCGCTGGCTTTATGCGCACCTTCGGCATGGACGAACCGATGGGCTGCTACGACGACATCGAAGCCGCCGACGCCTTCGTGCTGTGGGGCTCCAATATGGCGGAAATGCACCCGATCCTGTGGACCCGCATCACGGACCGCCGCCTGTCGAACCCGCACGTGAAGGTAGCCGTGCTGTCGACCTACGAGCACCGCAGCTTCGAGCTGGCCGACCAGCCGATCATCTTCACGCCGCAGACCGACCTGGCGATCCTGAACTACATCGCCAACTACATCATCAAGAACAACCGCGTGAACAAGGACTTCGTCAACAAGCACACGCGCTTCGTGATGGGCAACAAGGATATCGGCTACGGGCTGCGCCCCGACAATCCATTGCAAAAGGCCGCCACCAACGCCGGCGATGCCGGCGGCGGCAAGCCAAGCACCTTCGAAGAGTACGCCAAGTTCGTCAGCGCCTACGACGTGGAATCGGTATCAAAGCTGAGCGGCGTTTCGCGCGACCGCCTGGAACGGTTGGCGGAGCTGTACGCCGATCCAAAGACCAAGGTAATGTCGTTCTTCACGATGGGCTTCAACCAGCACACGCGCGGCACCTGGTGCAGCAATCTGCTGTACAACATCCACTTGTTGACGGGCAAGATCTCGTCGCCGGGCAACAGCCCGTTCTCGCTGACCGGCCAGCCTTCCGCCTGCGGCACGGCACGTGAAGTCGGCACCTTCTCGCACCGCCTGCCGGCCGACATGCTGGTGGCCAATCCCAAGCATCGCGAGATCGCCGAAAAGATCTGGAAGCTTCCGCCGGGGACCATTCCCGAAAAGCCGGGCTTCCACGCGGTCCTGCAAAGCCGCATGCTCAAGGACGGCAAGCTGAATGCCTACTGGGTCATGTGCAACAACAATATGCAGGCCGGCCCGAACATCATGGGGGAGATCCTGCCTGGCTTCCGCAACCCGGACGCCTTTGTCGTGGTCTCCGACCCCTACCCGACAGCCAGCACTACGGCCGCCGACGTGATCCTGCCAACCGCCATGTGGGTGGAGAAGGAAGGTGCCTACGGCAACGCGGAACGACGTACCCAGTTCTGGCACCAGTTGGTGAGTGCGCCGGGCGAGGCACGCTCCGACCTGTGGCAGCTGATGGAGTTCTCCAAGCGCTTCAAGATGGAGGAAGTGTGGCCGGCCCCACTGCTGGCTGCCATGCCGGCTTACAAGGGCAAGACCCTGTTCGATGTCTTGTACCGCAACGGCCAGGTCGACAAATTCCCCGTCTCGCAGATTGAAGCCGGCTACCAGAACGATGAAGCCAAGGCCTTCGGCTTCTACCCGCAGAAAGGCCTGTTCGAGGAGTATGCGAGCTTCGGCCGTGGCCACGGCCACGACCTGGCGCCGTTCGATACCTACCACGAGGCGCGCGGCCTGCGCTGGCCGGTGGTGGACGGCAAGGAGACCCGCTGGCGCTACCGCGAGGGGCTGGACCCATACGTCAAGAAAGGCGAGGACGTGCGCTTCTACGGCCATCCGGACGGCAAGGCGGTAATCTTCGCCCTGCCTTACGAGAAGCCGGCCGAGTCGCCGGACAAGGAATACCCGTTCTGGCTGTCCACCGGCCGCATGCTGGAGCACTGGCACACCGGCACCATGACGCGCCGCGTGCCGGAGCTGTATCGCGCGGTTCCGAATGCAGTCTGCTTCATGCACCCCGAGGATGCCAAGGCCCTCGGCGCGCGGCGCGGTGACCTGATCGAGGTCAAGTCGCGGCGCGGCATGATCCAGACCCGCGTTGAAACACGCGGCCGCAACCGGCCGCCGCGCGGACTGGTATTCATCCCGTTCTTCGACGCCAGCCAGCTTGTGAACAAGGTGACGCTGGACGCTACCTGCCCAATCTCCTTGCAGACTGACTTCAAGAAGTGCGCAGTCAGCATCCGCAAGGTCTAGGAGCCATGGCCATGAAAAAATTTGCAATCCTTCTCGCTCTCCTGCTGCCGCTGTCCAGCTTCGCCCAGGTGCAGGCGCCCCGCGCCCTCGACAATATGCGCGGCCCTACGCCGCTGGCCGATACCACCAAGCCGGCGCCGATGGTCAATCCTGATAACAGCGACATCAAGCGCGTGCGCAACTACGCCATGCAGCCGCCGGTCATCCCGCACAAGATCGAGGGCTACCAGATCGACAAGAGCGCCAACCGCTGCATGATGTGCCACGCCCGCACCCGCACCCAGGAAAGCCAGGCGCCGATGATCAGCGTGACGCACTTTCAGAACCGTGACGGCAATTTCCTGGCCGAGCTGTCGCCGCGCCGCTACTTCTGCCTGCAGTGTCACGTGCCGCAAGCGAACCTTGAGCCGCTGGTGCCGAACCAGTTCAAGGACGTGGACACGATGCTGAACCCGAGCGCGCCCGCCGCGCCGGCCAAGCGCAAATAAGGGGGCGCCATGTTCAGGCTAATTCGAAACTACTGGAACGTCCTGCGCCGCCCAAGCATGCATCTTAGCCTGGGCTTCCTGGTGATCGGGTCCTTCGTGGCCGGGGTGGTGTTCTGGGGCGGCTTCAACACCGCAATGGAAGCCACCAATACCGAGAAGTTCTGCACCGGCTGCCATGAGATGCGCGACAATGTCTATCCGGAACTGCAGCGCACGATCCACTTCTCCAACCGCACCGGCGTACGCGCCAAGTGTTCCGACTGCCACGTGCCGCACGAGTGGACCAGCAAGATCGCCCGCAAGATGCAGGCTTCGAAGGAAGTGTGGGGCAAGGTGTTCGGCACCATCGACACCCGTGAGAAGTTCGAAGCGCACCGGCTGCAGCTGGCCGGCAATGAGTGGCGGCGCATGAAGGCCAACAACTCGCTCGAATGCCGCAACTGCCACCAGTTCGACTCGATGGACTTCACCCGCCAGAGCAAGCGCGCGGTGGACGCCCACTCGACCCAACTGGCCAGCGGCGAAAAAACCTGCATCGACTGCCATAAGGGCATCGCGCATACCCTGCCGGATATGTCAGGCGTCAAATAGCTTGCGGTAAGCCGACGGCGAGCTGTGGAAAGCAGCGCGGAAGTGCTGCCTCAGCGACAGCGCGCTGCCAAATCCGGCAGCCTGCGCCACCGCTTCGATCGAGGCATCGCTGGTCTCCAGCATGCGCTGGGCATGCGCCAGCCGCTGGTTCAATAGCCATTGCTTGAACGACGTGCCGGTGGCTTGCCGGAAGTGGCGGGTGAAGTTGCGGCGGCTCATGGCGGCGCGTTCCGCCAGCGCATCCAGGCTGTGCTCTTCGGCCAGGCGATGCTGTACCCAGTCCAGCACCTGCGCCAGGCGGCTGTCGCTGGCAGTCGCCGGCACCGGGCGGTTGATGAACTGCGCCTGCCCTCCTTCGCGATGCGGCGCCACCAGCAGGCGGCGCGCCACCATATTCGCGTAGTCGGCGCCTTGCAGTTTGCGCAGCAGGTAGAGCGAGCAGTCCAGGCTCGCTGCGGCGCCGGCCGAAGTCAGCACGTCCCCCTCGTCCACATACAGCACTTCCTCATCCACCTTCACCCGGGGGCAGCGTTCGGCAAGCTGGCCGGCATACGCCCAGTGCGTGGTGACGGTGCGCCCATCGAGCAGGCCCGCCTCGGCCACCGGGAAAGCACCCAGGCACAGGCCGACGATGGTCGAACCGCGGGCGTGCGCCCGCCGCAATGCCTGCAGCAGCGCCGGTGGCGAAGGACGGCAGTCATCATGCCAGGTCGGCATGATGACGATGTCGGCGCTGTCGAGGGCGCGCAGGCTATTGCTGGTGGCGATTTTGAAGCCCGCAGTCGTGCGCATCGGCCCTTTTTCGGCTGCACATACCGTCACCTCGTACAAATGCTCGGCATGCGGGCCGCCAAATACCAGGCAAGGCACGGAGAGGTGGAACGGGGTAATGCCGTCAAAGGCAATAATGGCCACTTTTTTACGCATGGCCCGATTATATCGCACGTTGTCTCTTGGGCCACTGTTGCGATGCCCGCTCCGGGCGCAGAATCTCTTCCATCAACAACCCGAATGGAGGAAACACCATGCCACGCCGCGCCCTGATCGTGATCGACGTACAGAACGAATACTTCACCGGCAAGCTGCCGATCGAATACCCGCCGGTCGAGCAATCGCTGCCGAATATTGTCCAGGCCATGAAGGTGGCGCGCGAAAGCGGCATTCCGGTGGTGGTGGTGCAGCACGACACGCCTGCCGGCGCCCCGGTGTTTGCAGTGGGGTCGGACGGATGGCAACTGCATCCGGAAGTGGCGGCCCTTGGCGCCGACCATGTCGTCAATAAGAAGCTGGCCAGCAGCTTTACCGGCACCGGCCTTGCACAATGGCTGGCTGACAAGCAGGTCGACACGCTGACCATCGCCGGCTACATGACGCACAACTGCAACGCCTCAACCATCATCGAGGCGGCGCATATGGAGCTGGCGGTCGAATACCTGTCCGACGCTACCGGTTCCCTGCCTTACGAGAACGCGGCCGGCCGTGCGACGGCGGAAGAGATCCATCGCATCTTCAGCGTCGTGTTCCACTCGAACTTCGCGGCCGTAACCACAACGCGCGACTGGGCCGACGCTGTCGGCGCCAACCGCGCACTGGCTAAGGACAATATCTACTTGTCCAATTCGCGCGCCCGTGAAAGCTTGGGCCGCGCTTCGTCGGTCTGACGCTTGCCGGCAGGGCCGGTGGCCGATTCCTGCGAGCCGGCATGCTGGTCCTGCTGCATGCTGGCGCCGCCTTCGGTGCGCTGGCCCATCCGTTCTGCTGACTGGCGCGCTGCCCAGCCAGTCTGCTGGCTGGCGACGCCGCCACGCTCACCTACCGCGGCAGTGTCTTGCTGGAGTGTGTCGCTGCCGCGTTGGACGTTGCTGCCCTGCGGTGCGCCGCGTTGCTCGTTGCCCGGCTCCACGCCGGGCGCCCGCGCTTTCTGGCTGTCGGGTGCGATCGGGTTCATTTTCTCCTTGCTGACCATGGCAATATCCTCCTGCTGATGGATATGCCTATCATGCGCCCCCAATGCCGCAGCCTGTATCGGCCTGGGCGAGCCGACCTTGTAGGAGTTCGCCTTATTCGTGGTAGGGCTCTGCACTATGCAGTTTGCCGACCAGGAAAGCATCCGCCACCGCTTGCAGCGGGGTTAAGTCAACGTCGGAACGCCCGTCGGCGACGAGCTGCCGGAAGTGTTCATACATGGCCGGGTACTCGCGTTCCGGCTCGTCCAGCACTACCTTGCCGTTGACCTCCATGATGCGACCGCCCAGGTGCAGGGCCATGGCGTCGCCCGCCGCCGACTCCACGAAGACGCTCCAGGTTTGCTGGCCCACCTGCAGGAAGTCAAACTCCGCATCGATCGGAACGCCGCGCTCACTTACCATTTCCAGCGCGGCTTGGATCGGCGCGCTGCAATTGGATGGCACGTGCAAAGCCGCCTTGCGCACCAGTGCATGCCCGTCCAGCAACCGGGTCAGGATGGACAAGGCATTGATACCAGGGTCGAACACGCCCATGCCGCCGGCTTCGAAGATCCATTTCTGCCCCGGGTGCCACTGCCGTACGTTCTCTTTCCAGCGTACCTGGATCGACTTGACGGGCCGCTCCAGCATCCAGTTGCGCGCACTTTCCACACCCGGCGCAAAACGCGAGTGCCATCCTGCCAGTGCCGTCACCCCATGCTCGGCCGCCATGGCCGCGATGGATGCTGCCTCGCCCAGCGTTGCGGCGGGCGGCTTTTCGAGGAACACGTGCTTGCCGGCCGCGATTGCTTCGCAGGCAAGCTGGTGGCGCACCTGCGGTGGCGTACAGATCGCAACAGCCTCGATTTCAGGATGGGCCGCCAGCATGCTGCCCATGTCGGGGTAGCGCAACACGCCGTCCGGCGCACTGGCCGGCGAGCAGCCTGCGACCAGTTCCAGGCCCTGGTTGCCTCGAATCGCAGGGATATGCTGGTCGACTGCAATCTTGCCCAGTCCAACCAGTCCAATTTTCAATGTCATTTCCAACTCCAATCAGCGGCCGATGTCGATACGATACACCGGCGTTACTTTCTCGCCGCGCAGTTCAGCCGCCTGCGCCCATGCGTTACCAGAGGGCTCCGTAGACGACGGCCAGCAGCACGCACACCACGGCCGATCCGATAGCGAAGCCGCGGTCGACGCGGAACAACTGGCGGTCGATCACCATGGCCTTCGCTTCGCCGTCACGCCTTCCCATAAGGCTGATCAGCACCATGCCGGCCACCACCGCCCAGAACACCAGGAACATGCGGTCGATGAACGGGATCTCGTAGACA
>JBCNOX010000153.1:0-9991 GCA_039593645.1 Pseudoduganella sp. | reverse complement strand
AGCGCGATGCAGAACAGCAGGCCAAGATAAGGCTGGCGGTTGTTATGCGGCCGGTCACCGCCAGCCGGCGCCAGCACTTCCGGGCGCATTGGCAGCATGCCGGCCGTGGTCTTGCTGTAGATCTGATTCATCGAACCGGATTTGGCAAAGCCGCTCGACGGGCCAGGCGCCAGCTGGTTGGCCGTGACGGTGGTCGCTTGCAGGTTGTGGGAGTGGGCCGGCATTTCCGCTTCGATCAGGCTGACCGTATCGCTGCCGCCCTGTTCGCCCAGCTGGCGCAGCGACAGCCCGGCTCCCTGCCCCGGGTGCAGCGGGGTGCGGCCGTTCAGGTCGGGCAAGGCAAAAGTCGATTTGCCGTCGCCGCCATAGGTGGTGCCCAGCAGGGAAAACAGCGCCGTGTTCTGCGAGATCGGCAGCAGTTGGCCATCGCAGGTGGCCCAGCCGGTCGGCGCGAAGTTGCTTGCGAACATGCGGATCTCCGCAACAAATGGTGAACTCATCGGAGGCTCCTCAAGACTGATGCGGGAATACGCCGAACAGCGAAATGATGAAATTGACGCCGAGGTAAGGCGCCATATTGTCGTGCGGTTGCGCTCCGCCGGCGGGCGTGATCGCACCGGCTGCCATCGGCTGCACATTGTTGTCGGAAGTGCCGTACATTGCCGTACCGGCACTCACCGTTGCTGCCGGATAGCCGGTCAGGTTGGTAAAGGCGCCGCTACCGCGTTCGGTGCTGCCGATGATGGTGTGGGTATGGTTCGGGATCTGCTGCGACGTCAGTGTGACGCTCTCGGCCCCGCCCGTCTCGCCGATGGTGAAAGTGCGGCCCTGCAGGCTGCCGCAATGCAGCGGCACGCGGCTGCGCATATCGGGCAGCGCGAAGGTGGACTGGCCATCGCCGCCGTAGGTGGTGCCGAGCAGGGTGAACAAGGTGTCATACTCGGAAATGGGCAGCAGCTGGCCATCGCAAAAGGCCCAGCCGGCCGGCGCGAAATTGCCGCCAAACATGCGGATTTCTCCAACATAAGGATTAGACATGGTCGGCTCCGCTCAATTGTGGCTAGGGAAAACGCCCTGCAGCGCGATGATGAAATTCAGCGCCAGGTAGGGTTGGGTATTTTCGTGCGGCTGCGAGCCGCCGGTGCCCGACACCTGGGTCGACACCAGGCCGACATTTGGCGAACCATTGAACACATCCGCGCTCAGCCGGCCCTTGCGCGCCAGCAAGGCGCCATTGGGGTCGCTGGTGCTCGCAATGGCCGTGCTGGTACCCAGCCGGTGGTTATGCGTTGGTAATTCTGCCTGGGACAAGGTGTGCGCAAACGCGCCGCTGGCCTGGCCCTGGATGATGCCGCCACCGATATGAACTGGCACGCGGCCACGCAGGTCCGGCAGCGCAAACGTGGTTTGCCCATTGCCGCCGTAGGTGGTTCCCAGCAAGGAAAACAAGGCCTGGTTCTGGTTGATGGGCAATTGCTGCCCATTGCAAAAAGCCCAGCCTTGCGGCGGGAAATTGAACGAGACGAGCTTGATCTCGGCCAAGTATGGCTCTGCCATATGGTCTCCTGGTGACGGTTAATTGTTAAATACGGCGTGGTACTGCATGCCGGCGCTGTGACGGCCGGAGGGGACAATGAAAATTGCCACATCGTCATCGCCAGCACGTTGCAGGATGACGGTCTGCTGCTCCAGCTCCGGCATGGCAGGGCCCTGGAAAGTCACCGAAAACGCTTGTGGATTGGCCGTTGGCCGGACTTCGGTCAAGACCAGGGACAACGCTGAACCCGCTATGGAGAACTCGGCCGCAAGGCGGGCCTGGAAGTAGGAGACAACTGTCGACACGGTGAACTTACAACTTTTCTATCGTTGAAAAATTTCACATTCTACAATTATTCTTCCCTATTCGGTATTACATTTTTGCAATAAACCTGAATTCTCGGAATTTTCCTGGGCTGCGCCACGGTGCTATGGTCCGGCTACAACAGGCACACCAAATAGTTAAACGCTAGCGATCGCAAAGTTTATACTCGCCTTAATGCAGCCCGCCTCGCCTACGGGTCACTCAACATGTGCCGTGTGTTTCCAGCTTCCATTCTTGCGGTCCTGCTTGCCGCGTCGCATGCTTGCGCCGCCCCGACAGTCGTGATCGGGGCCGAAGATGATTGGGCGCCCTATTCATCGGCCACGCAGCAGCAACCCCAGGGTTTTGCCGTCGACGTTGTTCGCGAAGCCTTTGCCATGGCCGGCGTGACGGTGCAATTCAGGGCCTTGCCTTATTCCCGCTGCATGGCCGAAACGCGCAGCGGCCAACTGACGGCATGCTTCGACGCGGTTCCGAACAGCCTGATCAAGCCCCTCTACCTATGGCCCCGCATGCCGCTGTTTTCCACCAGGATGAATATCTACGCGCGGGCAGGTTCCGGCCAACGCGGCCTGCGCGCGAAAGATCTCGAGGGGCACACCGTCGGCGTCCAGCGCGATTACGAATATGGCGAGGAATTCGACGTCAACACCCGCATCCAGCGGCGCGTGGTCGACAAGAACGAATATGGCTTCCGCATGCTGATGGCCAAGCGCATCGAATACATGGCTGCCGAAGAACGCATTGCCAAAGCCCTGTTCCGCAGCAAAGCCAGCGAGTTCGCCGGCCGTTTCACGCTGGTGGGGACGGTCGCCACGCCCGACCTGTTCATCGCCTTCAGCAAGAGCGCGCCGGACGGCCGTGAAATGCTGGCGCGCTTTAACCAGGGCTACGACAAGCTGCGCAATTCACCCCGCTACAAGCAGATCGAGGACCGGTGGTTCAAATGACCCGCTCGATCGCCGCGCGCCTGCTGCGCATCATCTTTGGCTGCTACTTCATCGTCACGGTGGTGGTGACGGTCGTCCAGCTCACAGCGGAGTACAAGCATACGCGCAGCCGCGTCGAAAGCGAGATCGAAGCGATGCAGCACACTTTCGGCCCCGGCATCGCCGACGCCATGTGGCGCTTCAACGACGATATCATGCGTGGCATCCTGGCCGGCATGAAAGAGCTGCCGATCGTGGTCGGCATCAAGGTGGTGGACGACCAGGGCAAGCTGGTCCGCGCGGTCGGCACCGTGCTTGATGAACACGGCAGGCATATGCAAGCACAGGCCGATGGACGGCTGGCGCCGCTTTTGCGCGACGACGGCCTGTTCGGCCAGATCTTCAGCCGCGAGTTCCCGATTTCCTACCCGCTTGAAAACGGCACAGCGCAGCAGATCGGCAAATGGACCGTCTACTCGAACCGGCGCATCGTAGTCAACCAGGTGCAGTACGGGTTCGTCCTGATCCTGGTGAACTCGGTGATCAAGACCCTGGCCCTGTGGTTCATTTTCGTACTGGTGGTGCGCCACTGGCTGGGCAAGCCGCTGCAGCAACTGAGCGACTATGTCGGCCACCTGAATATTGACAACCTCGACAACAAGCGCCTGGTGCTGAAGCACGGCGGCAACACGGAACTGGACCTGCTGGCCAACAAGATCAACGAGATGCGCGAAAACATCCTGTCCGGCTTGTCGGAAAGGGCTGTCCTGTACCAGGAACTGGCTACCCTCAACGAGTCGCTGGAACGGCGCGTGGCCGAACGCACTGAGGCGGCACGGCATGCGCAGGATGAACTGGCGCGCAGCGAGCGGCTGGCGGCCCTTGGCTCGATGGTGGCCGGCATCGCCCATGAACTCAACACACCGATCGGCAACAGCATGGTGGCCGCCAGTACGTTGAACGACAAGGTCCACGCGCTGGGCCAGCGATTCGAGGGAGGCCTGCGCCGCTCCGACATGCAGCAGTTCCTCGAAGAGGCCGACGGCATCGGCCTGCTCCTGACGCGCAATATCGAACGGGCGGCCAGCCTGGTATCGAGCTTCAAGCAGGTGGCAGTGGACCGCGCCAGCGCACAGCGCCGCCGTTTCGACCTGGGCGCCGTGATCCAGGAAAACATGAACACCTTGTCGCCCGTGCTGCGCAAGACGCCTTATGAAGTGACGGTGGACGTGGCGCCGCTGGTGGCGATGGACAGCTACCCCGGCCCGCTGGGCCAGGTGCTGGCAGCCCTGGTGAACAACGCCCTCATGCACGCTTTCGACCAGCGCGCTCACGGCCAGCTGTCGATCACCGTGCCGGTTCCATCCGGCGAGCATGCGGACATCATCATCAGCGACGACGGCGCCGGCATCGCGTCAAGTCACCTCAATCGCATCTTCGATCCCTTCTTCACCACCCGCATGAGCGCAGGCAGTTCAGGCCTGGGCCTGAACATCGTGCACAACATCGTCACCACGATATTGGGCGGCAAGATCCATGTCGACAGCATGCCGGGCGTGGGCACCACCTTCCGCATCACGATCCCGCTCGATGCGCCGATGCACCACGAAGAGCCGATTATTCCGCGGGCCTGAGCAGCACCGGCACTTCCTTGAAGGCAGGCGTGGCTGAGCCGCGCGCCACCAGCGCCGGCGAAATCAAGGGCGTCAGTTCCGGGAAATAGCCGAAGACGTCGCCATCGGGTACGTCGTATTGCACCAGCTGGTAGCCGCTGCAGTGACGCTCGATGCCATCGGGCGCGGCGGCATGCACGTCGACCATCTGGCCGTCGCGCAGGCCAAGGCGCGCCAGGGTGCCGGCGGAGATGAACAGCACCTTGCGCGTGTGGTGCACGCCGCGGTAGCGGTCCACTTCGCCCGTGGTGTCGCGGTAGACGGTGGTGTTGTACTGCCGGTGCGCACGCACGGTGGCCAGGCACAGCACCCGGTCGCCAAAGGCGGCGCGGGCGCGGCCCATGATGGTGTCGCGCGGCAGCGCGATGGCGGTAAATTGCGCCTTGCCGCTGGCAGTCTTCCAGTCGCGGTTGCGCGCGCTGTTCGGCAGGTGGAAGCCGCGCGGCTGCGCGATGCGGTCGTTGTATTGTTCAAAGCCCGCCACGGCCGTCTGCGCGACCTGCTCGATCAGCGACCGGGTAACACTGTAGTCGCTGCCCATGGCTTGCCAGTCAATACCTGGCATCGCCGCGCCAGCTGCCAGCGTGTGGCGCGCCAGTTCGGTCACGATATGCGGCTCCGAACGCAGCTTGGCGCTGGCCGGGTCGCTGCGCCCGGCGGAAGCGTGCACCATGCTGGCCGTGTCTTCCACACTGACGAACTGGCGGCCGCCCGCCTGCTCGTCGCGCTCCGTGCGGCTCAGGCAAGGCAGCAGCAAGCCGACCTGGCCCGGATGCAGGTGGGTCCGGTTCAGCTTGGTGGCAATATGCACGGTCAACTGCAGGCCTTCCATCGCCTGCAGCACGCGCGGCGAATCCGGGCCGGCCACGGCGAAGTTGCCGCCCAGGCCAAGGAAGGCATGCACCGAGCCTTCCATGATGCCGTTGATGGCCGCCACCGCGTCCAGGCCATGCGCGGCTGGCGGCGTAAAGCCGAACACGCGCTGCAGGCCCTCCAGCCACTCCTTCTTGGGCCGGTTGGTCACGCCCACGGTACGGTCGCCCTGCACGTTCGAATGGCCGCGCACCGGCATCAGGCCCGCACCCGGCTTGCCCACATTGCCGCGCAAGAGCATCAGGTTGACCAGCATCTGGATGGTCTCGATCGCATACTCGTGCTGGGTCAGGCCCATGCACCAGGTGGCGATGGTGGCGTTGGAAGCGATATAGATTGCCGCCGCCTTTTCGATCTGCTCGCGCGACAGGCCGCTATCCTGCTCGACCTGCTGCCAAGGCTGCGCGCGGACGGTGGCGGCAAATTCCTCGAAGCCGCTGGTATGGCGCGCGATGAAGTCGCGGTCCAGCACCTTGCCGCCCGCCTCCTCCGCTTCCAGCACCGCCTTGCACATGCCGGTAATGGCGGCCAGGTCGCCGCCCACGCGCACCTGGAAGTACTCGCTGGCGATTCGCGCGCCACGTCCGGTCAGGGTCTCGAGCGGCGACTGCGGGTCAGCAAAACCGCGCAAGCCCGGTTCGAGCATCGGGTTGAAGGCAGCGATGCGGCAGCCGCGCAGAGAAGCCTCGCGCAGGTCGCCCAGCATGCGCGGATGGTTGGTGGCGGGATTCTGGCCGAACACGAAGATCGCCTCCGCGTGCTCGAAGTCCTCGCGCGTGATGGTCGATTTGCCCACGCCAAGCGTGCTGCCCAGCGCCATGCCGGACGATTCGTGGCAATAGTTCGACGAATCAGGCATGTTGTTGGTGCCGAAGGCGCGCGCAAACAGCTGGTAAGGGAATGCCGCTTCATTGCTGCTGCGGCCGGAGGCGTAGAACACCGCACGGTTTGGCGAATCAAGCGACTGCAAGACGCCCGCCGCCAGCCTGAACGCCTCCTCCCATGCGATCTCGCGGTAGGTATCGCTGGCGCGGTCGTACAGCATCGGGGCAGTCAGGCGGCCAAAGCCTTCCAGTTCCCACTCGGCGCGCTGGCGCAGTGCCGCCAGCGGGTTGGCCGCAAAGAACTCCGGCGTAGCGCGGCGCGCCGTCGATTCATGCGCGATCGCCCAGGCGCCCTGCTCGCAGAAGTCGACCGCCTTGTCCTTCGGCGAATCCGGATAGGCACAGCCCGGGCAATCCACCCCGCCCGGCTGGTTCAACTGCGGCAGCACCTTCAAGGCCGGCAGCGGACTGTTGCTGCGCAGAGCCTTGGCCGTGCCATGCAGCGAGCCCAGGCCGCCAGCGGGTTTGTCATAAAAGCGAATCGGATGCTGCACAAGAATCTCCGGCCATTCTGTCAAGCCCGCGATGTTAACATATGAAAGTCGGGGTCAGCTCCGGCAATCGGACATTTTGTCCGATTGCCGGAGCTGACCCCGACTTTCAGGCTGCTATTGTTGAGTTGCCTTGAGACAACGAGCGGTACGCCGTTGTAGCTAGGGCCGCCGCTTTGATTTATACTTCGCCTGCGCCTTACACCCGCGCAACGTTTCCTTCTGGCCAAACCCTCGCCTGCGTTCTCCCGTTCAGGGGGTGGTTGTGCGCCAAATTCCCAAACTCCAGACATTCAAGTTCAAGATTACGGCCCTGCTGGTGCTGATGGTCATGTTCGCCACTGCCTTGATCGCCGGCGTGTCCCTGCTGGTGGCCGAGCAGGAGATGCGGCAGGTGATCGGTGCGCAGGAAATGTCCATGCTGTCGAGCGCTGCGGCTTACCTCGACCGCGACATAACTTCCAAACAGCAAGTTTTGCGCGGCCTGGCGGAAAGCTTGCAGGCCGAGGCGGCGGCGCCGGCCAAAGTTCAGGCCCAGCTGGAACTGCGCGGCGCTTTGCGCGAGGAATTCTTCAACGTCACTGCCTATGACGCCGACGGGAAACTCGTCGCCAACCTGCTGGACCGCCGCATGATTGGCAAGTTGAACAGTAAAAACCGCCAGTACTTCCGCGACACCGTGGCAGCCCAGGAAGGCATCGTCTCCGAACCGTTCCGCAGCGTGCTGTCCGGCCGCCCGGTGCTCGCCATCACCCAGCCGGTCTTCCGCCGCGACGGCAGCGTTGAATACGTTCTGGTCGGCACCATCGACTTGCAGCGCCCTGCCTTTGCCGGCCAGTTGAACGCCCTGCGCGGCAAGGCGGAAGGCTACCTGTTCATCCTGACCGCCGACGGCACCACCCTGTACCACCCCGACCAGGATCGCGTGCTGAGCCCTGGCGCCCGCCCGGGCACCTTGGGTCAGGTCGTGCTGACCAATACGGACGGCTGGCGCGACGACGCCACCGACAACGGCAAGCCGGTGCTGCTGGCGCACAAACGGCTGCACAAGGCCGACTGGACGATCGCGGTGTCTTTCCCCCTGCGCGATGCTTTCGCCTCCATGGCCAGCCTGCGCTGGCGCGCGTTGCTTGCAGCGTCGATCGCAGCCATGGTGGCAGGGCTGGCGATCTGGCTGTTGCTGCGGGCCTTGCTGGCGCCCCTGTACCAGCTTTATGGGCAGGTTCGCGATTTCGGCCGCGGCACTATCGATATCGAACAATTCAATTCCGACAAGCCCGATGAATTCGGTCACCTGAGCCGCGCCTTCTACCTGGTGGCGCGCCAGCAGCAGATGGCCGAACGCAACCTGCAGCGCCTGGCCACCACCGACCCGCTGACCGGCGCCCACAACCGCCGCATGTTCGACGAGTTCTTCCCGCAGGCGCTGAAGCGCGCCATCCGCGCCGGCCAGCAGATCGGCCTGGCGGTGCTCGACATCGACTACTTCAAGGGCATCAACGACAACTTCGGCCATCAGGCCGGCGACGCCGTGCTGGTGCAGTTTGCCGACCGCCTGCGCAACGCCGTGCGCAGCACCGATACCGTGGCGCGCATCGCCGGCGACGAGTTCGTGATCGTGTTCGAACACCTGGAAGCCGGGCACGACGTCAACCTGCTGGGCGAGAAAATCGTGGCGGCCATGCAAGCGCCGTTCGCGGTGAACGGACGCCCGCTGAACGTCACGGCCAGCATCGGCATCGCTCTCACCACCGAATTGCCGGCCGATGTCGACAAGGTCATGCTGGCGGCCGACCAGGCGCTGTACTGCGTCAAGGCGGCCGGCCGCAACGGCTTTGCGGTCAATACGGTGGGCGCCGAGCGCATGCTGTCGGTGCGCGAGTTCGTGGCGCCGGCCAAGGCCGACAAAGGGGAGAAGAAGAACTGGCCCTCGAGCCGCTTCTGATCAATGGCGCGGCGGAATCGCCGCCGCCCGCACTTGCGACTGCGCCATGCCGGCCATGCTGCGGCACTCGCTGGCGCAGCGGCGGCACGCGACCGCACAATCCTTGCAATGCTCGTGGGCGTGCTGCTCGCACTCGTCGGCGCAGGCATCGCAAATATCGGCACAAGCCTGGCACAGGGTTGAGGCCAGCTTGCTGCCGCGTTGCATCAGGCCGACGCATACGCGGCATACCTGGGCACAGTCGATATCGGTGGCAATGCAATGGGCCAGGCTGGCCACGTCCTGCTCTTGCAGGCAACTGGCGGCACAATGGTCGCAGGCGGCGGCGCAATCGTTGCAGGCTTCAATGCAGCTCTGGTGCTGTTGCAGGGTCATGACGGCCTCCTTTCGGAAAGGGCCAGACTAGCACTCACCCGGGTTGGAGCGCGCACACTTTGCTCCATGCGGAACTCGCCGACCAGCGCCACCAGGGTGGCCGCCTGCTGCTGCAGGCTTTCCGCTGCTGCGGCAGCCTGCTCGACCAGCGCGGCGTTCTGCTGCGTTACCCCATCCATCTGGCTGATGGCCTGGTTGACCTGGCCGATGCCGGTGCTCTGCTCGCCGCTGGCTGCGCTGATTTCGCTGACGATGTCGCTGACGCGGCGCACGCTGGCCACCACCTCATCCATCGTGGTGCCGGCCTGCGCCACCAGCGCACTGCCCGCCTCCACTTCCCCGACCGAGCTGCCGATCAGCTCCTTGATCTCCTTGGCCGCTGCCGCACTGCGCTGCGCCAGGTTGCGCACCTCGCTGGCCACCACTGCGAAACCGCGCCCCTGCTCTCCGGCGCGCGCCGCCTCCACGGCGGCATTCAGGGCCAGGATATTGGTCTGGAACGCAATGCCGTCGATCACGGAAATAATGTCGACCACCTTGCGTGACGAGTTGTTGATCGAGGCCATGGTGTCCACCACCTGCGACACCACCTGCCCGCCGCGCGCCGCCACTTCCGACGCCTGCGCCGCAAGCTGGTTGGCCTGGCGTGCATTGTCGGCGTTTTGCCGCACGGTGCTGGTGAGCTGCTCCATGGTTGCCGCCGTCTCCTCCAGCGCACTGGCCTGCTCTTCGGTGCGTGAGGACAGGTCGGTATTGCCCTGCCGGATTTCCATGCTTGCCGTGGCCACGCTCTCGGAGGAATCGCGCACCCGCGCCAGCACCGAATGGATCTTCGCGACGAAGGTATTGAAGCCGCTGCCGATCACCGCCAGTTCATCCTTGCCGCGCACTTCCAGCCGTGCGCCAAGGTCGGCGTCGCCGCTGGCCAGGCCAGTCATCGCATCGGCCAGCTCGCGCACC
>JBCNOX010000152.1:0-10001 GCA_039593645.1 Pseudoduganella sp. | reverse complement strand
CTTCGAAACCCCGTTCTGGTATATGTGGGCCACGACTTTCGCCTTCCAGCCATGGCATAGCGCAGTGGAATTCAAGCGCTACCTGCATCGCTTCATGAAGGAGTTCTCGCGCATCGAAACGCTGGCTGGCGTCAAGCGCACCGTGTACAACCAGTACGATTCATTCGTCCGGCCGCTGCAGGCATGGCTGGCGAAGCAGGGCGTCCGGATTGAGACCGGCTGCACCGTGACCGACATCAAGCTGGCCGATACCAGGGACGAACTGCTGGTGCACGCGATCGAGCTCGAACGCGATGGGCAGCGTGAACTCTTGCCAATTACTCCTGACGACCTGGTGTTCTTCCAGAACGGTTCCATGACCGACGCTTCCAGCTTCGGCAGCATGACGTCGGCACCGCCACGGCTTGACCGCCACCAGAGCGGCGGATGGAAGCTGTGGGAGCGCCTGGCGGAAGGCCGCCCCGAGCTTGGCAACCCGGCCGCGTTCAACCGCAACATCCAGCAATCGTGGTGGGAATCGTTCACGGTAACGCTGCACGACACGGTCTTCTTCGACCAGATGGAAGCGTTCAGCGGCAATGTCGCCGGTACCGGCGGGTTAGTGACCTTCAAGGATTCCAACTGGCTGATGTCCGTCGTTCTGGCGCACCAGCCGCACTTCGCGGACCAGCCCGCTGACGTGAAGGTATTCTGGGGTTATGCCCTGCATCCGGATCGCGTTGGCAACTTCGTCGCCAAACCGATGGCCGAATGCAGCGGCGAGGAAATCCTGCGCGAACTGGCGGGACACCTTAACTTCGAACCCGAGGTGTTTGCCCGTGCCAACTGCATCCCATGCCGCATGCCCTACATCACCAGCATGTTCATGCCGCGCCACTATAGCGACCGCCCGCTGCCGGTGCCGTCCGGCTCGCGCAACCTCGCCCTGGTCAGCCAGTTCGTCGAAGTGCCGGACGATGTAGTGTTCACGGTCGAATACTCGGTGCGCGCGGCGCAGATGGCGGTGTACCAGCTGCTCGGCATCGAACGCGAGATCCCGCCGATCAAGCGCCACGACAAGACGCTGGAAGTGATGCTGGCCGCGCTGGTCAAGGCGGCCTGACAAACCAAGCGGGCCGCAGATTGGGAAATCCTTGACCTGGCTCAAGGATTTTTCAGTCGCGCCCACGCAAGATGCCGGCTATGAATCTCGCAAACTCCCTCTTGCACGCGCTGGCTGATCACGGAGCGCGTGAAGTCTTTGGCATCCCCGGAGACTTTGTAATTGCCTTCTTCGAACAAATTGAGAAATCTGGCGTCCTGCCCCTCTACACGCTGAGCCACGAGCCCGGCGTAGGCTTTGCAGCCGATGGGGCGGCACGCTATCACGGGCGCATAAGCGTGGCGGCGGTGACCTATGGTGCGGGGGCACTCAATATGGTCAACGCCGTCGCGGGCGCTTATGCGGAAAAAGTACCGATGGTGGTGATCTCGGGCGCGCCGGGCACCAATGAGCGCCGCAACGGCTTCCTGCTGCACCACCAGGTGAAGCACCTGGACTCGCAGATGGCGATCTTCCGCGAGATCACCTGCGACCAGTGCGTGCTGGATGACCCGCAGCGTGCGCCGGACGATATCGCGCGGGTGCTGCGCAGCGCGATCACGCATTCGCGGCCTGTGTACCTCGAACTGCCGCGCGACCTGGTGCACGCGCCTTGCGCGCGGGTGTATGCCTTGCCGGCCCCGGCCCATGATGACGATGCCTTGGCGGCCTGCGTGGAGGAAGTGCTGGCCCGCCTTGAGGGCGCCGCTCGTCCCGTACTGATGGTCGACATCGAAATCCGCCGCTTCGGCCTGGAGAGCAAGGTCGCGCAACTGGCCACCAAGCTGCAGGTGCCGGTTGTCACATGCTTCATGGGACGCGGCCTGTTGGCCAGCGAGCCGGAAGCGCCGCTGCTCGGAACCTATCTTGGTGTCGCCGGAGCACCCGAAGTGACCAAAGCCGTCGAAGGCTCGGATGCCTTGCTGATGCTGGGCGTGATCCTTTCCGACACCAATTTCGGCGTGCAGCGCGAACGCATCGACCTGCGCAAGTGCATGCTGGCGCTGGATGGCGACGTGACGCTCGGCTATCACACCTACCACGACATCCCGCTGGAAGCGTTGGTGGACGGCCTGCTGGCCAACGCCAAACCCCTGCGAGCCGATGCCGCCCTACAAGGCGAACGCACCGCCTACCCTTGCGACCTGCCAGAGGACGACAAACCGCTGGTGCCGCGCGACGTAGCCAGCGCCATCAACGACATGATGCGCAAGCACGGCCGCATGACAATAGCCTCTGATATCGGTGACTGCCTGTTCACCGCGCTGGATATCGAGAACACCGACCTGCTCGCACCGGGCTACTACGCCACCATGGGCTACGGCGTCCCTGCAGCCCTCGGCCTGCAAGCAGCCGGCGGCGAACGCCCGCTGGTGCTGGTTGGCGATGGTGCCTTCCAGATGACCGGCTGGGAGCTGGGCAACTGCCAGCGCTACGGCCTGGACCCGATCGTGGTCGTCTTCAACAACTGCAGCTGGGAGATGCTGCGCGCCTTTCAGCCGCAATCAGCCTTTTGCGACTTGAGCGACTGGCACTTTGCCGACATGGCGCAAGCGCTGGGCGGCGACGGTTACCGCGTCACGACGCGCGCCGAATTGGTGGCCGCGCTGGAAAGCGCCGTGCAGCAGCGCGGCCGCTTCCAGCTGGTGGAAGCCATGCTGCCGCGCGGCGGCCAGTCCGACACGCTGGCCCGCTTCGTCAACGGCGTACGCCGCCTGCAGGGAACCAAAGCATGATCGAGCTCGTTTGTCCCGCCGGCAGCCTGCCGGCACTGAAAGCTGCTGTCGACAACGGGGCCGACAGCGTCTACCTCGGCTTCCGGGACGCCACCAATGCCCGCAACTTCGCCGGCCTGAATTTCGATGAAGCGGCAATTGCGGAAGGCATCCGCTATGCCCACCAGCGCTGCCGCAAGGTGCTGCTGGCGCTGAACACCTATCCGCAAGCGGCCAACTGGCGCCAATGGCGTGAAGCGGTCGACCGCGCCGCCGGCGCCGGCATCGATGCCGTCATCCTGGCCGACCCGGGGTTGATGGAATATGCCCGCAGCAAGTACCCCGGGCTGCGCCTGCACCTGTCCGTGCAAGGCTCCGCGACCAACTATGAAGCAATCAACTTCTACCACGAGCAGTTCGGCATTTCGCGCGCTGTGCTGCCGCGCGTGCTGTCGATGCAGCAGGTCGAGCACCTGATCCGGCACGTGAAGACCGAGATCGAGGTATTCGGCTTCGGCAGCCTGTGCGTGATGGTGGAAGGCCGCTGTGCCTTGTCGTCTTACGCCACCGGCGAATCGCCCAACACGGCCGGTGTCTGTTCGCCTGCCAAGGCAGTGCGCTGGCAGCAAACGCCGCAAGGCCTGGAGTCGCGTCTGAACGGCGTGCTGATCGACCGCTACCAGCCGGATGAAAACGCCAGCTATCCCACTCTTTGCAAGGGCCGCTTCGAGGTGGAGGGGGAAACCTACTACGCCATCGAGGAACCTGCCAGCCTGAATACCATGGAACTGTTGCCGCAACTGGTGCAGATGGGCGTCAAGGCGATCAAGATCGAAGGCCGCCAGCGCAGCCCCGCCTATGTGGCGCAGGTGACCCAAGCCTGGCGCTCCGCCATCGATGCCTGCGGCGACGGCAAGCGCCGCTTCGCCATCCATCCAAGCTGGAGCGCCGCGCTGGACCGCGTGGCGGAAGGCCAGCAGCACACCCTGGGCGCCTATCACCGCAAATGGAAATGAGTATGTTGAAACTAGCCCTCGGCCCGGTGCTGTATTACTGGCCGCGCCTGACCATGTTCGAGTTCTACCAGCAGGTCGCGGAAAGCCCGGTCGACATCGTCTACCTCGGCGAGGTCGTCTGCTCGCGCCGCCACGAATTGCGCCTGCCGGACTGGCTCGATATCGCCGCCATGCTGCGCGATGCGGGCAAGGAAGTCGTGCTGTCCACGCAAGCGCTGATCGAATCGGGCGCCGAACTGACGACCATGCGCAAGCTGTGCGAACACCGCGACTTTCTGGTGGAAGCCAATGATTTCGGGGCTGTGCGCAACCTGGAGGGCGCCGGCTTTATCGCCGGTCCGCACCTGAACATCTACAGCGAGCCGACGCTGGCCGTGCTGGCCCGCCAGGGCGCGCGCCGCTGGGTGGCGCCCTTGGAAATGGACCGCGCGGCCATCGGGACTTTACTCAAGACACAGCCCGCCGGCATGGAAAGTGAAGTCTTCACCTGGGGCCGCATGCCGCTTGCCTTCTCCGCCCGCTGCATGACCGCCCGCAACCGCAACCTGCCGAAGGACGATTGTCAGTTCAGCTGCATTGATTACCCCGATGGCCTGATCATGGATACGCGCGAGCAGAAAGCCTTCCTGGTGCTGAACGGCATCCAGACCCAGTCGGCCCTGTGCTGCAACCTGGTGCGCGCCATGCCGGAGATGGCGGACATGGGTATCGACGTGCTGCGCATTTCGCCGCAGTCGCGCGACACGCTGGAGGTCGTGGCAGCCTTCGACAAGGTGCGCCGCGGCGAGTGGCAGGCGCCGCATGCCGCCGTCATGCTGGAGCCGCTGGCTCCCGGCGGCAGCTGCGATGGCTTCTGGTACGGCCGGCCCGGCATGGAGCGCGTAGCATGAATACTGCAATGAGCACCGCCCCATTCCGGATCCCGCCCGCCATTGGCCGCCTGCTGGGCCGCCTGCCGCCGCAGCCGCCCGCGTGGCTGTTCGTGCAGGGCTTGAACCGAATCCTGGCGCCGCAATTGCCTGAAGACGTGCGCCAGGCCCTGTTTGCCCGCCGCCTGCGCCTGCGCGTGGAAGACGCCGGCCTGGCGATCGATTTCAGCTGGCAGGGCAAGGCTTTTGAAATGGCACGCCACAGCGACCAGCCCGACCTCACCATTGGCGCCTGCGCGCATGACCTGGTGCTGATGGCGCGCCGCCAGGAAGACCCGGACACCCTGTTCTTCAGCCGCCGCCTGATCCTGGAGGGCGATACGGAATTGGGCCTGCTGTTCAAGAACACGCTGGACGGCCTGGACGCCAGCGCCTTCGATTGGCGCAAGCTGCTGCCCAAGATCCTGACCCAGCCCGACGCACCCCACGGCTGACAACAACTCGCCGATTCCGCCGGACTCGCCGCTCAGGCAGTCGCTTTGCTGAGCTGGCCTGACTGAGCTGGCCGCAGCCAAAGATACTTATTTTTCCAGAGGGTGATATAGAGCATCGCCACCAATGGATTGGCGTTGGGTCCGCATTCCAGGACCACAGCCTGGCCAGCACTGCAATCGACCTGCAGCTTCGGCGATGAGCACCAGTCAATCTTCATCTGCACGGTATGTGGGCCTGGCGGCAGGGGAATCGCCATTTCGGCGCCATGCGCCAGCGCCCCAACGGTTTTTCCATCGACCAGAATCTGGTACTTGCGTACCCGGTCTTGCCAGAGCGCGTGGTCGCGCCGGATTATCAATTCGCTAGTGTTCATGTCTGTTACTTTATGGCAAGTCTGTCGAAGGGACAAACCATTCGGGCGCCAAAAGGCGATAATAACGATCGCGTTTCGCGGTTCCGATAGACAAAGACTATTGAGTCTATTTGAACAATCAAATTTCCAAATCCTAGGGGAAGCCTTAAACTGGCGTCTCATTGATTCACAAACCCACGAGGAAACCACAATGTCCCTGATTAACACCCAAGTAAAACCATTCAAGGCCACCGCATACCACAACGGCAAATTCGTTGAACTGAGCGAAGAATCCCTGAAAGGCAAGTGGTCCGTATTCGTGTTCTACCCAGCCGACTTCACCTTCGTGTGCCCAACCGAACTGGAAGACCTGGCAGACCACCACGCAGAATTCGCCAAGCTGGGCGTGGACGTGTACGGCATCTCGACCGACACCCACTTCGCTCACAAGGCATGGCACGACACTTCCGACGCGATCAAGAAAGTGCAGTACGCCCTGATCGGCGATCCAACCGGCACCCTGTCCCGCAACTTCGAAGTGATGATCGAAGAAGAAGGCCTGGCACTGCGCGGCACCTTCGTGATCAACCCGGAAGGCTTCATCAAAGTGATGGAAGTGCACGACAACGGTATCGGCCGCGACGCTGCTGAACTGCTGCGCAAAGTGAAGGCAGCCCAGTACGTGGCTTCCCACCCAGGCGAAGTTTGCCCAGCCAAGTGGACCGAAGGCGCAGCAACCCTGAAGCCATCGCTGGACCTGGTCGGCAAGATCTAAGCCACACAGCATTCAGCACTGCTGAAGGCAACCGGCGGCCCTACGGGGCCGCCTTGAGGCGTTGAAGCGGTACCTACCGCAAGCGACTAATCAGAAAGGAATAGCCATGCTGGACGCAGACCTGAAAGCCCAACTCTCCTCCTACCTGGAGCGCGTTGTCCACCCGATCGAGATCGTGGCGCACACCGACGCCTCCGCCAAATCGCAGGAAATGTCGGCCCTGCTGCAGGACATCGTCTCCGCAGGCCACGGCAAAATCACCGTCGTCGCAGGCACTGACGACAAAGCCCGCAAGCCTTCCTTCGACATCAACCGTAAAGGCAGCGATATCGGCGTGAGCTTCGCCGGCATCCCGATGGGCCACGAATTCACTTCCCTGGTACTGGCACTGCTGCAAGTCGGCGGCCACCCGATCAAGCTGGATGAAAAAGTCATCGAACAGATCCGCAACCTGGACGGCGATTTCGTCTTCGAGACCTTCATCTCCCTGAGCTGCCACAACTGCCCGGAAGTGGTGCAGGCGCTGAACGCCATGTCCGTGATCAACCCGCGCATCAAAGTGGTGGCGGTGGACGGCGGCGTGTTCCCGAAAGAAGTCGAGGAACGCCAGGTGATGGCGGTGCCGATGATGTACCTGAATGGCCAGCACTTCGGCCAGGGCCGCACCAACGTCGAGGAAATCCTCGCCAAACTGGATACCGGCGCCTCGGCCCGCGCCGCGGCTGAATTGAGCAAGAAAGACGTGTTCGACGTGCTGATCGTCGGCGGCGGCCCTGCGGGTGCTGCTGCGGCCATCTACACCGCACGCAAAGGCATCCGCACCGGCGTGATCGCCGACCGCTTCGGCGGCCAGGTGCTGGACACCCTGTCGATCGAGAACTTCATCTCGGTCAAGGAAACCGACGGCCAGAAATTCGCGGTCGCACTGGAACAGCACGTCAAGGAATACGATGTGGACATCATGAACACCCAGCGCGCCTCCAAGATCGTGCCGGGCAAGATCAAGGAAGTCCACACCGAAAGCGGCGCTGTGCTGAAAGCAAAGTCCGTGATCATTTCGACCGGCGCCCGCTGGCGCGAAATCAATGTGCCGGGCGAAAAGGAATACCGTAACCACGGCGTTGCCTACTGCCCGCACTGTGATGGCCCGCTGTACAAGGGCCAGCGCGTGGCGGTGATCGGCGGCGGCAACTCCGGCGTGGAGGCAGCCATCGACCTGGCCGGCATCGTTGAGCATGTAACCCTGATCGAATTCGGCGCTGAACTGCGCGCAGATGCGGTGTTGCAGCGCAAGCTGGCCACCCTGCGCAATGTGAAGGTGATCAAGTCGGCGCAGACCAGCGAGATCCATGGCGACGGCAAGAAGGTCAATGGCCTGAGCTACACCGACCGCGAAAGCGGCCAGTCGCACCGCGTGGACCTGGAAGGCGTGTTCGTGCAGATCGGCCTGGTGCCCAATACCGAATGGCTGAAGGGCACCATCGACCTGTCCAAGCATGGCGAGATCGAAGTGGATGCCAAGGGGCAGACTTCGGAGACCGGCATCTTTGCGGCGGGCGACGTGACTACCGTGCCGTACAAGCAGATCGTGATTGCCGTGGGCGAAGGCGCCAAGGCAGCGCTGGGCTCCTTCGACTACCTGATCCGCTCCAGTGCCGACGACGAACCTGCAGCCAAAGCTGCTTAAACCCGGTAAATCGGTGTCTGACCCGCAGGGTCAGACACCAAGTATGCAGAGGCCTCGGGCGTTGGTTCGAGGCCTCTGCTTTTCGTCGAAGATCAAAAGCGTACAACCGAAACCCTAGTCGCCGAGCAGACAGTGTCAGGCACTTGTGCCTGACACTGGTTTACCGGTTCAGAAATGAAAAAAGCCCCGAATTTCTTCGGGGCTTTTCTCTGAATATTGGCGGAGCGGACGGGGCTCGAACCCGCGACCCCCGGCGTGACAGGCCGGTATTCTAACCAACTGAACTACCGCTCCAATTCTTCTTCAGTGTGACTGGTGGGCGTTGAGAGGGTCGAACTCCCGACCTAATCCTTGTAAGGGATCCGCTCTACCAACTGAGCTAAACGCCCCTGCCTTCACTGTCGAACGTTTGTCACAACGTTCAGAAGAGGCCGCATTATAGGATGGATTTCGAAAGCCGCGCAAGGGGTTTTCCAAAAAACCTCAAAAATTATTTCGAAACCCCGATTTGCGACAGCAGCCAGGCCATCTCGAAGGCCCGCTCGCCCAGCGCGTTATAGCGCCCGGACGAGCCGCCATGCCCCGCCCCCATGTTCACCTTCAGCAGCAGCGGATTGTTGTCGGTCTTATTGCGGCGCAGCTTGGCCACGTACTTGGCGGGTTCCCAGTACATCACCTGGCTGTCGTTCAGGCCAGTGGTCACCAGCATGGCCGGATATTCTTTCAACAAGATGTTGTCATATGGGGAATAGCTGCGCATGTAATCGTAGGCCGCCTTCTCGTTCGGATTACCCCACTCCAGGTACTCGCCGGTGGTCAGCGGCAGGCTGGCGTCCATCATGGTGTTCATCACGTCGACGAACGGCACGGCCGCGTGCACTGCCTTGAACAGGTCCGGACGCATGTTCACCACTGCCCCCATCAGCAAGCCGCCTGCGCTGCCGCCCTGGATCGCCAGGCGGTCGCGCGAGGTCCATTTTTCCTTGATCAGGTATTCGGCGCTGTCGATGAAGTCATTGAAGGTGTTCATCTTCTTCATCAGCATGCCGTCGTCATGCCATTTCTCGCCCATGTCATTGCCGCCGCGGATATGCGCCGCCGCGTAGATCACGCCGCGCTCCAGCATGCTCAAACGGGTCAGCGAGAAGGTGGCTTCCTGCGGAATGCCGTAGGAACCGTAGGAATACAGCACCAGCGGCGCCGACCCGTCCAGCTTCACGCCCTTCTTGTAGGCCACCCACAACGGCACCTTCACGCCATCGCGCGCGGTTGCCCACAGGCGCCTGGTCTCGTACTGGCTGAAGTCGAAGCCGCCCGCCACTTCCTGCTTTTTCAGCACGGTGCGTTCGCCGGTCTTCATGTCGACGTCGATGATGGCTGGCGGCGATAAAGGCGACTGGTAGTTGATGCGGTATTTGGTGACGTTGTAGTCCATCTGGCCGCCCGGCATCGAGACATAGACCTCATCGTCGAACTTCACGGTCAGCCACTTCTTGGTCGCGAAGTCATAGATGCGGGTGCGGTTCAGCGCGCGCGACTTTTCGTTCAATGCCAGGAAGCCTTTGAATACGGCGGCGTTTTGCAGCAGGGCGTCCTTGTCGTGCGGGACGATCTCGGTCCACGTCTTCGGATTGGCCACCGGTGCAGTCACCAGGCGGAAGTTCTTGGCATCCTTGTTGGTGCGGATGAACAGCTTGCCGTCGCGGTGGCCCACGACGTAATAGCGATGGCCCTTGGTGCGGCCCAGCACGGACTTGAAGCTGCCCTTCGGCTGGTCGGCCGGCAGCATGAACACTTCCGTGGTGTCGGTCGCGCCGGACAGCAGGAAGATATGCTTGTTGTCGGAGCCGTTGAAAACCTGCAGGGCGAACTGCTCGACCGGCTCATGGAATACCTGTTCTGGCTGGCCTTCCAGCGGCAGGCGGAACACGCGGTCGGAGCGCTTGGTGGTCGGGTCTTCCTGGACCACGAACAGGGTCTTGTTGTCGGCGGCCCAGGCGATGGTGGTGGT
>JBCNOX010000151.1:0-10066 GCA_039593645.1 Pseudoduganella sp. | reverse complement strand
GGAAATTTTGTAGTAAAATTTCCGGAAATTCATTGAAAAGGAACGATCATGCCGTTGCATCCAGTCCTGGAAAAAGTCACCGCGCGCGTCATCCAGCGCAGCCGCGTCTCCCGCGGCGCCTACCTGGCGCACCTCGAGGCGGCCCGCGTCAAAGGCCGCACCCAGCGTGGAACCCTGTCCTGTACCAACCTGGCGCACGGTTTTGCCGCGTTCCCGGCGAACGACAAGCTGGTCCTGAAGGAGGTGAAGAAGCCTTCCGTGGCGATCATCTCCGCTTACAACGATATGCTGTCGGCGCACCAGCCGTTCGAGACCTTCCCGGCCATCATCAAGGAAGCGGTACGCAAGGCAGGCGCGGTGGCGCAGTTCGCGGGCGGCACGCCGGCCATGTGCGACGGTGTGACCCAGGGCCAGCCGGGTATGGAGCTGTCGCTGTTCTCGCGTGATGCGATCGCCATGTCGGCGGCAATCGGCCTGTCGCACAATATGTTCGACTCGGTGCTGTACCTGGGCGTGTGCGACAAGATCGTGCCGGGCCTGCTGATCGGCGCGCTGCACTTCGGCCACCTGCCGGCTGTATTCGTGCCGGCCGGCCCGATGACTTCCGGTCTGTCGAACAAGGAAAAAGCGGCGATCCGCCAGCGCTATGCCCAAGGCAAGGCGACCCGCGAAGAACTGCTGGAAGGCGAGGCCCAGTCCTACCACGGCGCCGGCACCTGTACCTTCTACGGTACCGCCAATTCCAATCAGCTGCTGATGGAAATCATGGGCCTGCACCTGCCGGGCGCCGCTTTCATCAACCCGGGCACACCGCTGCGCGATGCGCTGACCGCTGCCGCCGCCCAGCACGCGGCCCGCATCACCGAGATAGGCAGCGAATACATGCCGGTCGGCCATATCGTGGACGAGAAGTCGATCATCAACGCCGTGGTGGGCCTGCTGGCCACCGGCGGTTCGACCAACCATACCCTGCACCTGGTGGCGATTGCCAAGGCGGCCGGGGTGGTGATCGACTGGGACGATTTCAACGAGCTGTCCTCCGTGGTGCCGCTGCTGTGCCGCATCTACCCGAACGGTGATGCGGACGTGAACCACTTCCACGCCGCCGGCGGTACCGGTTTCGTGATTCGCGAACTGCTGGATGCCGGCTTGCTGCACGAAGACGTCAACACCATCCTGGGCAAGGGCCTGCGCGCGCACTGCGCCGAGCCGTTCCTGAACGACGATGCGACTGGTGTGATCTTCAAGGATGCACCGCTCAAGAGCGCCGACGAGAAAGTACTGCGCGGCGCTGCCGATCCGTTCTCGAAAGATGGCGGCATGGTGCTGGTGCAGGGCAACCTGGGCCGCGCCATCATGAAGGTGTCGGCCGTGAAGGAAGAGCATCGTACCGTGGAAGCGCCTGCGCTGGTGTTCGATTCGCAGGAAGCCTTCATGGCAGCCTACAAGGCCGGCAAGCTCGATCGCGACTTCGTGGCCGTGATCCGTTTCCAGGGCCCGAAAGCCAACGGCATGCCGGAGCTGCACGCGCTGACCCCGGCGCTGGCCAACCTGCAGGACGCTGGCCGCAAGGTGGCCCTGGTGACCGATGGCCGCATGTCCGGCGCGTCGGGCAAGGTGCCGGCCGCGATCCACGTTTCGCCTGAAATCCTGGCTGGCGGTCCGCTGGGCCTGGTGCGCGATGGCGACATCATCCGCCTCGACGCCGCTACCGGCACACTGGAGGCACTGGTCTCGTCCGACGTATGGCACGGCCGCTCGATGGCGCAGGCCGACCTGTCGCCGAACCAGATCGGCATGGGCCGCGAGCTGTTCACGATGTTCCGCAATACCGTGTGCGCGGCGGAGCAGGGCGCGACCAGCTTCCCGCTGCCGTCGCCGATCCAGACCACCGTGCCGCTGCACGGCGAAGACAATGTGGGCAATACCGTGCCCGGTTCCGATGAAGATTTCCTCGCAAAGAAAGCCTGACATGACCCTGCTCGAAATTATGCGTACTTCGGCCGTGATCCCTGTGATCGCGATTGACGACCCTGACCACGCCGTGCCGCTGGCAAAAGCCCTGGTGGCAGGCGGCATCCGCGTGCTGGAAGTGACCTTGCGTACCCAGCACGGGCTGGGCGCGATCCGCGCCATGAGCCAGGTGGAAGGCGCTATCGTCGGCGTCGGCACGCTGACCCAGCCTGAGGAATTTGCCGCTGCGCGCGATGCGGGTGCGGTGTTCGGCGTATCGCCAGGCCTGACCGATGCGCTGATCGGCGCCGCCAAGTCAAGCGGCCTGCCGCTGCTGCCGGGCGTGATGACGCCATCGGAAGTGATGAAGGCGCGCGAGCAGGGCTTCAAGCAGCTGAAGCTGTTCCCGGCAGTCCCTGCCGGCGGCGTTGGCATGCTGAACGCGATTGCCGGCCCGCTGTCGGACGTGGTGTTCTGCCCGACCGGCGGCATTTCGCAAGACACTGCGCCGGCCTTCCTGTCGCTGAAGAACGTGGCTTGCGTGGGTGGTTCGTGGCTGACGCCGAAGGACGCCATGCAAGCGGGCGACTGGGACCGCATCACCGCCATCGCCAAAGCGGCCAGCGCGCTGCGCCACTGATGGAAGTCATCGCCCGGCCGTTGACGGCGGGTGAGATCGCGCTGGCCCGGCTGGTGTTCCGCAGCGCGATCGATTACAAGCGGGTGCGTATCCACAACACCCGCTTCATTCCTTTCCTGCAGCGCAAAGACGTCTGCATCACGCCCAACGGCGAACTGTATTTTCACATCTCCCGCTACCGCCCGGACTTCTCGCTCGCTACCGAAAGTGAACAGCATTGGTTCATGCATGAGATGGCCCATGTCTGGCAGCACCAGCTTGGCTATCCGGTGATGTGGCGCGGTGCGATCCGGATCGGGCTGCGCTATGACTATGAAGTTTCGCCCGAACTGCGCCTGTGCGATTTCAATATGGAGGCGCAGGCCGAAGTGCTGGCCGATTACTTCGCCATGGTCTACCTGCACAAGCAGGATGCGGGCTTATACCAGGAAATGCTGCGCGATTTTCTGCGCAATCCCTCGTCTCCTGCGAACCTGCCGCGTATATTTTTTGCTAACAATGTGCTATCGTAGTTGCTTTAAAGCACATTTAGAGCACCCATGACTAACCCCTACCAGGCACCAGTTGCCAACCTCGATATCGCCGCGCAGGACGGCGCTAATTCAGACCAACAAGTCGGTGGCTTCTGGCTGCGCGTGGCCGCCAAGCTCCTGGACTTCGTCATCATGCTGCCCTTGGTTGGGGTCACGTATTGGCTGAGTACCACTTCCCGCTTTTTCTACCTGTCCTGGATCGTTCCCGGCATCATTACCGGCCTGCTCTACTCGGTCTACCTGGTACGCCGCTACGGCGGTACGCCGGGCAAGCTGGTGATGAAATTGCGCGTGCAGATGAAAGATGGCTCGCCGGTTTCGTTCACGGCAGCGTTGATTCGGGAGGCGCCGCTACTGCTGCTGGGCGCCGCGATCAATCTCGGCCTTGGCCTGTCGGCCCTCTCGATGGATGACGGCACTTACCTCAATTATGGCTTCATGGCGCGCAGCGAGGCCTTGATGGCGTCGGGGCCCGGCTGGCTGACGGCGGTGAACTGGACCATGCAGGGATGGACCTGGGTTGGTGCAATCGTCATGCTGCTGAATTCGCGCCGCCGCGCCGTGCATGACTTCCTGGCCGGCACGGTCGTCGTAAAAATGGAACGAATGAGCTGATGGGCGATCGCGCTGTCAATCTCGCCACCGCGGATACCAGGAACCCTTTCACTCTGCCTTCGGCCGATCTCACGCAGGCTGCGGAAGGCCAGGAAATCCGCAAGCCTCGCAGCGTATGGGGGGGGAGGCGTTTCGGAGAATGCGCGGCGCTATTTTTCCAAAGCGGGACGTGACTGAACATGGCGGCCCTGGGGGCTGAGCCTGTTAATTTGCTAATGATGTGATATCTTTATTGCCCTCGTCGATTTCCACATCAATCTCAATGCAGAAGACTGCACTGATCATTGTCGACATGCAGGTCGGCATGAGCTGGCCGGGTCCGGCCGAGCGCAACAACCATCAGGCGGAGCATGTCATCGCTGGCCTGCTGGAACGATGGCGCGAACACGGTGCCCCGGTGGTCCATATCCGCCATATGTCGCGTACCGTAGGATCGCCATTCTGGCCAGGCCAGCCAGGCGTCGAGCTTCAGGCTGCGCTGGCGCCGTTAGCGGGCGAACACGTGGTGGAAAAGAACGTGCCCGACGCCTTTATCAACACGGGGCTGGAGCGTTGGCTGCATGTGCGCGGCATTTCGTCCGTGCTGATCGTCGGTGTCAGCACCAACAATTCTGTGGAATCGACTGCTCGCACGGCGGGCAACCTTGGCTTCAAGACGTTTGTCGCCGCAGATGGCTGCTACGCCTATGCACAGACTGATTTCGATGGCGTTCCGCGCAGTCCGCAAGAAGTGCATGCAATGGCGCTGTCCAACCTGCATGGTGAATATGCCACTGTCATCCAGTCGCAGGACGCCATTCAACAACTACTATTCATATAAGCCAGCGGGGATAAGAGCATGGGACTCGAAATTGAAACAGCAGGCGACCTGGTGACCGCCAGCCTGGTGGCCAAGGAAGTTGAAGGCGACACCGGCAAGACCAGCGAGCATGGGCACGGCGCGCCATGCGCCAACTGCGGCACGCCAGTTACAGCCAAGTATTGCGGCAACTGCGGCCAGAAGGGCCACCTGCACAAATCGGTGCTGCACCTGGGCGAGGAGCTGATTCACGGCCTGTTGCATTTCGATACCAAGGGCTGGCGCACCTTGCCGCTGCTGGTTGCACGCCCAGGCCAGCTGACGCGCCGCTACATCGACGGCCAGCGTACCCGCTTCGTTTCGCCGCTGGCGCTGTTCCTGTTCATGATGTTCTTCATGTTCTTCGTGTTTTCGCTGACGATGGGCACCAGTTCAGGGCCGAGCACGGGCAAGGTTGTTGAAGGCAAAAACGGTAAAGCCGCCTTCGAGCAGAAGATGAACGAAAAGATCGCCGAACAGAAGCAAAAGATCGCGGAGGCCGAAAAAGACCTCCAGGAAGCCGAAGCGGGCACGGCGGAGGTCGCGAAAGCCCAGGAGCGGCTGGATGAGGAAAGGAAAACTCTCGAGGGGCTGAATAGCGCACTGGTGGCGGGCAAGTTCGCCATGACTGGCACCACCAAGTTCACCGAAGCGATCAAGCCGGCCAAAAAGAATGCGGAAAAGGATGCGGTCAAGGACAGTGGGCAGGAAAAGGTGAAAACGAAAGAGCCAGGCATCATTGAGGAAATCCTGCACGACGTCACCGAAGGGCTTACGGATCAGGACATGGTTGGCGCTAACGACGCCAAGCATTCCGAGTCCGGCTGGATCGGCAAGGGCATCCGGCACGCAGTCGAGAACCCGGAACTGGCCAAGTACAAGCTGAAAAACGCAGCCTATAAATATTCTTTCCTGCTGGTGCCGATCTCGATGCCTTTCCTGTGGCTGATGTTCTTCTGGCGCCGCGGGGTCTCGATGTACGACCATGCCGTGTTCTCGCTGTATTCGCTGTCGTTCATGTCGCTGCTGTTTACCATCGTCGCGACATTGAGCTACTTCGATTTAGGCGGCCTGGCTGCCTACCTGTTTGTGTTTATCCCGCCGGTGCACATGTTCCTGCAACTGCGCGGAACCTACGGTCTGTCGCGTTACGGCGCCCTGTGGCGGACCTGCTTCCTGCTGTTCATGACCTTCATTGTGCTGACCATGTACGCCTTGGCAGTGCTGGCGCTGTCGGCGGCCTAGTCCTGCAGCAGTGCCGCTCCGGCACGGGCGACCTGGGCGTCTTGCGATGCCTGGACGCCCGCCACGCCGATGGCGCCGATCACTTTGCCGTTGGCCACCAGGCGTACGCCGCCTTCCACCGGCAGGGAATCAGGCAAGCCGAGTACTACGGCATTTCCTTTTTCCAGTATGTCCTGGTGAAACTTGGTGTCGCGGCGGTAGTTGACCGCGTGGCGGGCTTTGCCTTGCGCTACGATGACCGTGGAGTTGGCGGTGTCGTCCATGCGGATGAAGTGCATCAGCTGGCCTGCTTCATCGACGATGGCGATCGATACGTTCCAGTTGTTCTTGCGCGCTTCCGCTTCGGCGGCAGACGCGATCTGTTTAACCACGTTCAGGTTCAGTACAGCGCGTTGGGTCAGCTGTGAATTGAGTGGCGCGGCGCTGGCGGCGATAGGCAGGGCCGTTATCAGGCAAAGCATGACGGTTCGCAGCATTGGGGTCTCCAAGGTTAGAATGCTCGCAATTCTGTCACAGATTGCATATGAAAGTTGACATCCAACGAATCCGCGCAGGCGCTGCCGGAGCGGAAGCTGCAGGCTTCCTGCTGCCGAACCAGCAGGCGCTGATCCACCAGCAAGGCTGGCTGAAGATGCTGGCGCCACGCGCTGCGGGCGGTGCCGAGCTGCCATTGCCGCAAGTAGTGCGGTTGGAGGAGGCGATTGCGGAGGCCGATGGCAGCATGGGGTGGGTGGTCACGCTTTGCGCTGGCGCCGGCTGGTTTGCCGGTTTCCTGCCGCCCGATACGGCGCGTGAGATCATTTCGACGCCGAACGTCTGCCTCGCCGGCAGCGGGGCGCCGACCGGTTTCGCGGACAAGGAAGGCGATGGCTATCGCATCGCTGGCCGCTGGGATATCGCCAGTGGCGCACCCATGGCGACGCATTTCACGCTCAACGCGGTGCTGCGCGAGAATGGCCAGCCGCTGGCTGGCCCGGATGGTGCGCTGCGGATCCGGGCTTTCGTGGTGCCGGCTGCGCAGGTGGTGGTTGAACCGACCTGGCGCAGCTTCGGCATGAAGGGCTCGGCTTCCCACAGCTACCGCGTCGAGGGCGCCTGGGTGCCGGCCAGCCACGGCTTCACCATTGATCCCGCCTATGCGACGGTGCCTGGAACGCTGTACCGCTTCCCTTTCATGCTGCTGGCGTGGGTGACACTGGCCGCTAATCTGTCCGGCATGGCGCGGCATTTCCTGGCGTTGGCGCAGGAAATCGTTGCGGCGCGCCGCCAGCCGCCGGCCAGCGCACAGGATGCGTTGGCGCGGGCTGCCGTGGCGCTTGAGGGCGCGCGGGAGCGCATGTACGCGCTGCTCGACCAGGCTTGGGCGCACGCTGAAGGGGAGGGTGGCCGCGTCGACCAGGCGCTTGATGCGCAATTGCGCGAAGCTTCGATGGCACTGGTGCTGGCAGCGCGGCGGGCAGTGGGCGATATCTATCCCTATTGCGGCCTGCGCGCGGCGCAGGAAGACTCCGAGATCAACCGAGCCTGGCGCGATTTCCACACCGCCAGCCAGCATGCATTGTTTACGCCATGATTGAATTCCTGTTCGAGATCGTAGGCGAATTCCTCCTGCAGGCGCTGGTGGAAGCTTTGGCGGAATTGGGCCTGCATTCGCTGGGCGAGCCATTCCGGCACCCCAGGAATCCGTGGCTTGCAGGCCTTGGCTACGCCATCTTCGGCGCGATTGCTGGCGGTATTACGCTCTGGCTGCTGCCGGACCACCTGGTGCGCAGCGAAGTCCTGCGCAAGATTAACCTGCTGGTCACGCCGCTGGCAGCCGGCGGGATGATGTGCCTGATCGGCGCCTGGCGCGCGCGCCGTGGCGACGATGTGCTGCGCATCGACCGCTTCGCTTATGGTTACGTGTTCGCGCTGTCGCTGGCGCTGGTTCGTTTCGTCTTTGCACACTAGGAGGCGCCGATGGCCTGGCTGATCTTCAAATACCTGGTAACGGCAGGCGTGGTGGTCGCCGTATCGGAATTGGCCAAGCGCAGCGACCGGCTCGGCGGCTTGATCGCTGCGTTGCCGATGGTGACGGTGCTGGCGCTGATCTGGCTCCATGTGGAACGGCAGCCACAGGAAAAGATCGCCAACCACGCCTGGTACACCTTCTGGTACGTGGTGCCGACGTTGCCGATGTTCCTGGTGTTTCCGTGGCTGTTGCCACGCCTCGGCTTCTGGCCGACGCTGGGCGCCAGCGTGCTGCTGACTGTTGCCTGCTTCGCCCTGTTCGCGCTGTGCGTGCGGCGCTTCGGGATCGAATTGCTCTGAACAGCAAGCGCGCCTAAAGAGAGTGCACGCGGTTGCGGCCGCAGGCTTTGGCCTGGTAGAGGGCGCGGTCGGCGGCGTTGATCAGTTCATAGACTTCGCCGGCATTGCTGCTGTCGCTGCTGGCAACGCCAATGCTGATGGTGACGACGCGTTCGTCCGAGCGTGAAGCCTGGTGCGGGATGCGCAGGTCGCGCACTTTGCGGCACATGGCGTTGGCCATCATCACTGCTGCATCGGCCGGTGTGTCGGGCAGGATTACTGCGAATTCCTCGCCGCCGTAACGTGCGAACAGGTCGGCCGGGCGCTGCTGCATGGTCGAGAGCGCGGAAGCCACCGCCTCCAGGCAGGCGTCGCCCTGCTGGTGGCCATAGTGGTCGTTGTAGGCCTTGAAGTAATCGATATCGAGCATCATCAGCGACAGCGGAGTGCTCATGCGCCGTGCGCGCCGCGTTTCGCGGTCGATGGCCATGTCGAAGTGGCGGCGGTTGGCGACGCCGGTCAGGTCGTCCAGCAGGGTTTGCGAGCGCAGGGCGACAGCCTGTTCGCGCAGCAGGTTTTCGCGCTGCACGGCGGCGGTGACGTCGCTCACCTGGATCAGGCAATAGCGCTCGCTGTTGCCGAGGTTGAGCGGGGTGACCGTGATCTGCTGCTGCATGCGTTCGCCCTTTGCTGCGGCCGCCTTGTTGGCATACAGCGGCAGCGGCCAGCGATTCAGCGTTTGCGACAGCAGGGAAGGCAGGTTGCTGCGCAAGGCTTGCCCGATGGCCGCTTCCAGCCGCTTGCCGCGCTGTTCGGGGAACAGGTCGAAGAAGCTGCGTTCCAGCGTTTCGGCGCCGAGCACGCCGGAGTGCAGGTCCATCCAGCGGTTCCACAACACCACGCGTTCGTTGACATCAAGGACCAGCGCGCCCACGTCGATGCAATCGATAACGCCCTGCAGCAGCGGCAGGGACTCGACCGAAGATTTCATGGCTGTGCTCCACCGACTGAACGCTCGAGGAAGTTGGCCACATGCTGCTTCAAGTCGTGCAGCGCGGTCATGTCCATGATGAAGGCCACGTCGCCGGCGATCTGCTGGCGCTCGATGACGAACTCGATATGCAGCATCAGCACCGCCGTCTCGCCGCTGCCGGCCTGCGCCAGGATCTCTTCGCTGTAGCCGACGTGGTAATCGGGCAGCGAGCCATGCAGCTCGTGGCCCAGCAGGTTGGCCAGCGACCCGACGCAGCTATTCAGCAGGATGTTGCCGATCTCGCTCATCGCTTCCTGCTCCATGGCCGACAGCTCGGCCAGCGGCATGGCTTCGCCGACCATCAGGCGCACGATCTCCTGGCTCTTTTCTTCCGGGAACATCAGGACGGCTTCGGTATCGAAGGCGCCGCTGTAGTGCTGGCTGATGCCGCACAGGCGGCCGTTGCCCGTGCTGCGGCTGGTCAGCAACTTGGCGGCGGTGGCGCGGGTAAGGAAGCTGATGGCAGGCACCGACATGGTGACCGTTTCGTTGACGATCTCGCTCATGGCGGAGGCGGCCTGGCCCACGCCAATATTGAACAGCTCGACGAGGGCGTCGTGCTCCAGTTCGGTGAGCCGGACCATGGTCAGGCTTCCAGCGGCGCAATCAGTTGCGCAATGCGCTCGGCGGTGATCGGTTTCTCCATGAAGCCAACGCCGATCTCTTCGGCCCGTTGGCGGGTGGCTGCCTGGACATTGGCCGTCAGCAGGGAAATGTGGGCATTGGGCAGCATGGCGCGCAGCGCGGCGGCGGCATCGACGCCATTCATGCCCGGCATGTTAACGTCCAGCAACACCAGGTCGGGCTGCAATCCCTGGGCCTTGGCGATGGCTTCATCGCCGTTGGCGGCTTCCTCGACAACCCAGTCGGCGTGGCGCACCTGGATGTGCTGGCGTGTCAGCATGCGCGACACGCGGCTG
>JBCNOX010000150.1:0-10116 GCA_039593645.1 Pseudoduganella sp. | reverse complement strand
TCCGGGATGCGAGGGAGCCGGCCACATTCTTCATTACCGGGCCCCCGAAGGAAAGCAGCTTGCCGCGGCCATCCATCAGCTGGGCGCCCAGCACGAAATCGCGCAAGGCCCCGGCCGTTGCACGGCGCGGTCCGGACAAGCCGCTGGCCACCACGCCGCCGATAGTCGACCCGACGCCAAAGCGCGGCGGCTCGAACGCCAGCATTTGCTCATGCCTGGCCAGCAGCGCCTCGATTTCCGCCAGCGGCGTTCCGCAGCGTGCCGTGATCACCAGTTCGGTCGGTTCATAATCGACCACGCCCGTATAAGCGCGCGTATCGAAGACATCGCCCACCACATTTTGCCCGTACCAGTCTTTGGTGCCGCCGCCGCGCAGCAGCAGCCTGGTGCCATCGGCACTAGCTGTCTGGATGCGGGCGCGGAATTGTTCGAGGATCGCATCCATCTTCAGAACCTCGGTAATCCAGCGTGCGGCAGGCGCCCCGCGCGCACGTGCATCTTGCCGAATTCCGCGCAGCGGTTCAGCGTGGGAATGGCCTTGTTCGGGTTCAGCAGCGACAAGGGATCGAAAGCCTGTTTCACCGCGAAGAAGGCTGCCAGTTCCGCATCGCTGAACTGAGCGCACATCGAGTCGATCTTTTCAATGCCCACGCCATGTTCGCCGGTGATGGTGCCGCCCACTTCCACGCACAGCGCCAGGATCTCGGTGCCGAAAGCTTCGGCACGCTGCAGTTCGTCAGGCTGGTTGGCATCGAACAGGATCAGTGGGTGCAGGTTGCCGTCGCCGGCATGGAACACGTTGGCGCAGCGCAGACCGTACTTTGCTTCCATCTGCCCTATGCCCAACAGCACGCGCGCCAGCTGCTTGCGCGGAATGGTACCGTCCATGCAGTAATAGTCGGGCGAAATGCGTCCCGCCGCCGGGAAGGCGTTCTTGCGGCCAGACCAGAATTTCAGGCGTTCAGCTTCGGTAGCCGAGACCAGCACCGCGCTGGCGCCGGCCGCCTGCAGCACGGCCGTCATGCGGGCGATTTCTTCTTCGACTTCGTCGGCCGTGCCATCGGCCTCGCACAGCAGGATCGCTGCGGCGTCGGTATCGTAGCCGGCGCGCACAAAGGGTTCCACCATGCGCGATGAGGTGCGGTCCATCATCTCCAGGCCGGCCGGGATGATGCCGGCCGCGATCACATCCGCCACTGCGCTGCAGCTCGCGGCCACTTCGCTGAAAGACGCCATGATGACGCGCGCGCTGGCCGGCTTGGGCACCAGCTTGACGGTGACTTCGGTAACGATGCCCAGCATGCCTTCGGAACCCATAAAGGCGGCCAGCAGGTCCAGGCCCGGCGCATCGAGCGCCTCGCTTCCCAGTTCCACCACGTCGCCCTCGATGGTCGCCACGCGCACCCGCAATACATTGTGCACGGTCAGTCCATACTTCAGGCAGTGTACGCCGCCCGAGTTTTCCGCCACGTTGCCGCCGATGGTGCAGGCGATCTGGGACGAAGGATCGGGAGCGTAATACAGCCCGTAGGGTTCGGCCGCTTCCGAAATGGCCAGGTTGCGCACACCCGGCTGCACCACCGCCGTGCGCGAATAGGCATCCATGCGCACAATCCGGTTCATGCGCGCGGTCGACAGCACCAGGCCTTCGGCAATCGGCATGGCGCCGCCGGACAGGCCGGTGCCCGCCCCGCGCGGTACGATCGGCACATTGAATTCGCGGCAGATCTTCAGCACTGCCAGGACCTGCGCCTCGTCGGCAGGCAAGGCAACCGCCATGGGAAGCTGGCGATAGGCCGACAGGCCGTCGCATTCGTAGGGACGGGTGTCCTCCTGTTCGGACAGCACGCTCGATGGCGGCAAGGCCGCGCGCAGGGCGGCAACGAAGGCTGTGCTGTTTTTCATTGATCCATTGTAAGTTCAAATCCCACGGGCACGCGGAAATCCCCTCCCAACCACTGGTAATTTGTCGTATCCTGCCACCGTTAACGACAAATTGAGGCTGCAATGGGTAACCGACTCTCAAAAATCGCCACCCGCACCGGCGACAAAGGCACCACCGGCCTGGGCGATGGCTCGCGCGTGGACAAGGACAATGTGCGTATCCAGGCCATCGGCGAGGTGGATGAGCTGAACTCCAACCTGGGCGTGCTGCTGGCCGAACCGCTGCCGGACGAAATGCGCGAAGAGCTGGTGTCGATCCAGCATGACCTGTTCGACCTGGGCGGTGAGCTGTGCATTCCCGGCTACCAGATGATCAAGGAAGAACATGTCGAGCGCCTGGATGCGCTGCTGGCGAAGTACAACGCCACGCTGCCTGCGCTGACGGAATTCATCCTGCCGGCCGGCTCGCGTGCCGCGGCAGTGTCGCATGTGTGCCGCACCGTGTGCCGCCGCGCCGAGCGCGCCATCGTCACCCTGGGCAAGACGGAAACCATCAACGACTTCCCGCGCCAGTATGTGAACCGCCTGTCGGACCTGATGTTCGTGCTGGCGCGTGTGCTGAACCGCTTTGCCGGCGGCAGCGACGTGCTGTGGCACCACGACCGCAAGCGCGGCTAAAACCCCGGCTGCGCGGCGAAGCGCTGCTGCAGGTAGTCGAGCATGAGCCGCACCCGGTGCGGCAGGTAGCGGCGGCTGGGGTACAGCAGGCTCAATTCCTGCGCTGCGCCTTGCCAGCCGCGCAACACCCGGCGCAGCTTGCGCTGGGCTAGCAGGTCGTGCACCAGCCACTCGGGGCACAGGCCGATGCCGCCGCCCGCAGCCAGCGTGTCGCGAATCGCCAATGCATTGTTGACGCGGTAACGGCCGTGCGTGGCGACGCTCACGCTTTGCTCGCCATCCGATAGTTCAAGTTTGTCGCCTGTGCTTAACCAGGCGAAGCGGATGTATTCATGGTCCGCCAGTTGCGCCGGCGTCTGCGGCGTGCCATTCGCTTTCAGGTAAGCCGGCGCAGCCACCAGGAAGCGCGGCGAAGCACCGGCGCGGCGCGCTACCGCGTTCGGCGGCAAGTCGCTGCCAAGCCGCACCGCGATGTCGACGCCCTCCTCCACCAAGTCCACCATGCGGTCGTTCAGGATCAGTTCCACTTCGATGCCAGGGTATTGCCGCTGGAAGTCCTGGATATAGCCATTGAGGCAGAACTGGCCCAGCGCTACCGGCGCGTTGATGCGCAGCAGTCCACTGGCAGCGGCAGTTTCGCCACGCGCGTCGGCCACTGCGTCGGCATACTCCTCCAGTATGCCGCGGGCGCGTTCGTAAAAGCGGCGGCCAGGCATGGTGGGCGACAGGCTGGCCGTACTGCGTTCGAGCAGGCGCACCCCAAGATCGTCCTCCAGCGCGGCGACGATCTTGCTGATGTTCGATTGCGTGGTGTGCTGTTCGCGCGCGACGGCGGACAGGCTGCCCAGTTCGACGGCCCGCACGAAGCATTGGAGGGAGCGTAAGGTGTCCATAGTCATTCCATTCTGGACTTAACTATAGTCCATTTTGCGTACTACCAGTCGATACCAGAATAAACGAGGATGTCCCTGCCTGAACCAACTGGAGATCCTGATGAAACGCCTGAACTTTTCCCTGGCAGCCCTGCTGGCAGCATCCGCCGTCCATGCAGCCGAGTGGCGCACCACCTGGTACGCCGCGCCGATGCCCGCCTGGGGCGCAGAATTCACCCTGCCCACCATGATGCCGTCCACCCTGGAGGCGCAAACGGTGCGCGAAGTCGTGCGCACCAGTGTCGGCGGCGGGCAGGTTCGCGTCACCTATTCCAACCGCTACGGCAGCGCGCCACTCGTGATCGGCGAAGCACGATTGGCGCCCACGCGCGACGAGCCGTCGCGTGCAGCGTCTTCACAGCAGGAGGGCGCGGGGGTGCAACTGAGTTTTGGTGGCCGACGCGACGTGACCATCGCGCCGGGGAAGTCGGCCACCAGCGACGCGGTCGCGCTGCCGGTGTCCGCCCGCCAGCGCCTGTCGGTTTCAACCTGGCTGCCGCAGCACGCCCCGCTGACGACTTTCCATTGGGGCGCGCAGCAGACGGCATTCGTCGTCCCAGGAAACCTGAGCGCCGCCGCTGCGCTGCCCAATGCGCAGGCCATGAAAGGGCGCGCCTTCCTGAGCGCGGTACAAGTCTCGGGGCTCGCTCACCGCACGGTCGTCGCCTTCGGCGATTCGATCACGGACGGCAACGGCTCTACGCCGGACCGCAACCTCCGCTGGCCCGACCAGCTGGCTGAACGCGCCGACGGCATCGCCGTCATCAATGCCGGCATTTCGGGCGCGCGGCTGCTGTCGGACGGCATGGGTGAAAAAGCGGCAGCACGCTTCGAACAGGATGTGCTCTCGCAGCCAGGCGTGGATACGGTGATCGTCCTGCTGGGCATCAACGACATTGGCTGGCCAGGCAGCGCCTTCGCCCCGAAAGAGCCGCCAGCCACGGCCGGCGCCATGATCGCCGGCTACCGCAGTCTGATAGCCGCCGCCCGCGCGCGCCAGGTCCGTATCATCGGCGGCACCTTGCTGCCGTTCGAGAACGCCCTGCAAGGCACGCCCTACTCCGGCCACTACTCGCCCGCCAAAGACCTGGTACGCCGCGAAGTAAACGAATGGATACGCCACAGTGGCGAGTTCGACGCCACCATCGATTTCGACCAGCTGCTGCGCGACCCGGCCCACCCGGCACGCCTGCACCCCGACTTCGACTCAGGCGACCACCTGCACCCGAGCGACGCCGGCTACGCGGAAATGGCCCGTGCCGCAGCGCTAGTCGCCAAGTAGGCGCGACATGCCTTTGGCAAGGCTCAGGCGGGTGGCGCCGCTGGGGTGACTGGCAAGCAAGGCGGCGCCCCTGGAGTCGCTGGCAAGCTTGCTGTAGAAGCCCAGAACGGCCGAACACGGCCACCCTGCGCGATGGGCAATCAGGATGCCGAGTTGGTCCGCCTCGCGTTCCTGGATGGCGGACAGCCTGGACAAGCGAAACTGCAGCGGAAAGTCCGAGACAAGCCGCTCTTCGACCACATCCAGCGGCAGTGCGCGCTTGGCGTCGAGCAGCGCTTCCGACAGCGTTTCGCGGGCGTGTTCCGCAACGGCGTGCGCGACTTCATGTGCCAGCAGCACCGCCAGTTCGCCGTCATCCAGCTTGAGTCGATAGATAAAATGGCTGCCGACCAACAGCTTGCCTCCCGCCTGGCTCTCCGCTTCAACTGCCGGATCGTCGGTGACATGCAGCTCCCACGGCCAGCCGGCCGCATCGGGTTTGAGTGCGACTGCGGCTCGTACCAATCCATCGGCGATGCGCCTGGCCCGCCCGAGCAAGGCCTTGTCACGGTCCAGCCGCCCTGCTGCGGCAAGTGACACAGTCTGTTCGATGTAATGATCTTCCGAGCGCTGCCTTACTTCCTCCGCCGGAAAACGCAACTCCTGCCAGCGGCCGGAGTCAGGCACTTGCGCAACTGCTTGTGAGACCAGCGCAAGCAAAACGAAAGCCAGGCCGCGCATAGTGAGCTCCTATTGGAATAAACTATTTATACCAATCTAGACGACACTCGCGCCTGGCACAAGTTTTGACGAATTTTGTTAGACTGCGCAGATGCGAAAAATTCAACAATGCGTTTTTGTCATCGCGCTGGCGTTTGCAGTAGGTGGCGTGGCAGCCCAGGACACGACGCCGAGCGTCGAGGTGCAGGGTGTGAAAAACCCGGACATGAAATCCTACCGCGCCGTGGTGGCGGGACTGGACGCCTTTGAGGAACACCACGCACTGGCGCCAAAGGTGCCGGAACTGCGCTTCCGCCTGGCAGCGCGCGAAGGGCAGGACCAGCCGGCCGGCGACGCCCTCTACCTGCGCATCGTCGGCAACGGCGATCCAATACCGCTCCCCATCGCGCAGGACGGTACCTTCTCCGTGCCACGCGTACAGTCTGCAATCGACGACGATGCCGACCTGGTACTGAACCGCAGGAAGGGCGTGCTGAAAGGCCATCCCGATATCCGCACGCCAGGCTTGCCGGAAAACGTGCGCCGCCTGGGCGACTTGCGTCTGGAATGCCAGGTGATGATCGCCATCGCCAAGAAGGAAATGGGCCTGATGATGAAGTTATTCGTCAACACGGTCGCCATGACCACCAACTGGTGCGACATGAGCTTCGACAAGAAGAAAGTGAGGTTCCCCTTCCACAGCCAGCGCCCACTGTTAAGTGCGGAAATCGTCGATGGCGAGCGCCGCGAAAAGATCGATACACACGATTTCAGCTTCCGCTCCCCGATCGGAGAAAGCGATTGGTCGAACGAGGCGCGCATCGAGCTGCACTATGCTCCCGAGCTCACTCCGGAAGAGAAAGCCGACCCCTGGCTGCAAACCCTCTTCGTAGTCGGCTCGATGAGCGACTGGGCTTCGCGCAACCCGTTGCGCAAGCTTGAAGACGGCACCTATACGGCGGAACTGGAGCTGGACCAAGGCTTGCATCTCTTCAAAGTCGGCACGCGCGGCCTGGCGGCAATCAGCCTTGGCGCGCCGGCGCCGGGACCAGCGCTCGCAGGCGGTGTCGCCGTCCCGCTGGCACAACAGGGCAAGCGCCTCATCCTGAAGGTGACGAGCGCCGGCCGCTACGCGTTCACGCTCGATGCACGCGACAAGGACGCGCCGACGCTGCGTGTAGCTCGCCTGCCCTAAGGCGCAGCGCGCCAGATGGCGACGTCCAGCGCTGCAGCGTCCAACGCTGTTGTCAGCCCTGGACACTGCAGCGTACTGGCATCAGGCCTAATTCCCTCCGCGCAGTTCGCGCTCGCGCAGCCGGATGCTTTCCAGTACCGGCTGGATCACCTTCCGTTGCTGCAGGGTTTGCAGCAGGGTCGATTGGGCATCGGCCGCTTCATCCTGCCGTCCCTGCTCTGCCAGCGCATCGCTGAAGCGATCGACGTAATAATGGTAGTCGAAGTGCGACAGCGTTTCCGCCGCCAGCTGCGGCCTGGCCAACAGCGCCTCCTGGAACAGGCGTGCGCCGGCGCCAAAGTCGCCGCGCTGCAGCAGCAGCGTGGCTTGGGCGTCGCGCGCCGACAGCACCTGGCCGTCCGGCAGCCGGGACATGTCCAGCGATTTGCCCTCTCGTACCAGTGGCGATGCCAGCGCCACTTTCGCATGCAGCGCCGCGCGCGAATCTGGCAGCCGTTCAACCAGGGTATTCAAGGTATCCAGGCCGGTTCCCAGCACGCGGCTGCCGTCGAAGCTGAGGATGCGCCCCACTTCGTCGGTGAGCAGGTCCTGCGCCAGGTATTCCTCGTCGTAGCTGCGGGGCGGCGAGATGCGCAGTTGCAGCGGAGGCGAGACGATGTCTTCCGCCTCCAGGTGGATGCAGAGCTGGACTGTGTAGCGGCCCGGCTCCGAAATGTCCCAGCCATTGCGGCCGGCCGAAATGAACAGCGACTGGTAGGTGGCCTGGCCGGGATTCAGCACGCGCTTCTTCTCTTCCCAGCAGCGGTTGGCGTAAGGATGGAAGCTGCGCGCTTCCTTGCCCTCCTTCTTGATGATCACGGTCATGTGCTCGAGTTCTTCCAGGATCTTGTCCTCGATGAGCTGCGGCTGGCTGCTGGTATTGGTCAGCTTCAGGTCCAGCGTGATCGGTTCCAGGAAGTCGAAGCGGGCTTCGGCACGGTTGACGCGCGCTTCCAGCTTGAAGGTCGGTTCCGGCAGCACGCGCGCCTGCTCGAAGCCATGGTGGTCGAACCAGGCCGCATTGCCCATCTGGACATAGCGCGCCGGCGCATGGCGCAGGAACAGCAATTCCTGGTCGCTGAAGCGGAACTGGAAGTTGCTGAAGAAAGCAGTCTGGCCGCCGGCCACGCTGTAGGGATAGTTCATGAAGCTGCGCGCTTCGGGTTCATTGGCCAGGCCGGGAATCCACGGCACGCCCATGGCTTTTTGCCAGGAGTGCGCCAGGTTGAAGGCATGGCCCATTTCGTGGGCGGCGGTCCAGAACACCATGCGGTTGATCCAGGCAGCCGGGTTCGGGTCGCCGGCCGGCGGCACCGCAATGAAGGAATTGGTGAAGATGGCCGTGCCCTGCCGGTGGTTGGGACCGATATCGTCGAACATGATGCCACCCAGGCTGCTTCCCTGTTCGTGCTGGGCGGCGAAGAAAGTCCACAGCGCCCACTGCGATTTGTTGGCGAACTTGGACCAGTAGACCTGCATGGCATCGTGCATTTCCTGGTCGCTCCACTTGCCATTGGCGCCGGCGCCGGCCAGCGGAACGATGCTGGGCGCCGGCGAAGTGGTGACGTCGAAGCCGGCGCGCTGGTAGACCTTTTGCAGCGTCAGCGTTTCGTTCGGCAGGCTGGCCGGCCGGTTGGGATGGGCGTGCGTCTGGATCGCAAACACCGGCTTGGCATCGGCGGTGCAGTCAAACTCGAACTGCACCGGATGGAAGTATGGCGACTCATACTGGTAGCCGCGCACGCGCTTGGCGGCACCGCCGCCGGTAAAGATGGCCACCGCTTTGCGCAGGCCGGGGAAGATGCTGGTGGTCACCAGGATTTCGACATTCGTGTACGGGAAGGCCGCCACGTTGCCGTCCTTGTACCAGATCGAGCCCAGGTACTGGTTGGGATTGGGGCCGGGTTTCAGTTTGGCGATCCAATGCGTCTGTTGGCTTAACAGGCGGGTGATGGTGCCGCTGGCAGTCATTTGCGGATAGCGCCCGTCGATGTCGAGGCAGAGCCGCTCGGAGGTCAACGGGAAAACGATGTCCAGCTGGTCCGTCGGGCCGCTATCGTCCAGCGCCAGCTTGCTGGCAACGGCTGGCAGTGGCACCGAGGTACTCCACAGATACAGCCCGCTCGCCGACACCAGCAATGGCGGGATCGAAATGGGCAAGTCCAGTGCTTCGATATTTTCCTGCTCGGCCGGTTCCGCCAGTGTGGCGGGCTGCATGACGCCGACCGGGGTGTCTTGAACACGCATGATGTCTCCTTTCAGAAAATACTGGCCGCCGCGGGCCAGCGCGCGCCCTACACGTAACCGAACGGTGCTTGCGAAACCCTGAATTGGATTGCCTTGCCAGGACCGGCATTGACGCCAACCCACAAGGTCTGTGTGAGATCGATTTCGGTGCTTGCCTGCTGCCCTGACGCGGGCAGCGCGACTTCGAGCACGGCTTTGCCGTCGGCAGCTTGCGTAGCGCCGGCAGCGGCAAAACCCGTTTGCATGCGTGTAGTTACGTGTTCCAGGCTCAGGATTTCCACGCCATTCAGGCGCGCGACGACACGGTCATCATCGAAGCCTTCCTGCAGTTCAAGGTGCAAGGTTTGCATGGCTGCGGTATCTAGTGAAGCCTGGGACTTGCCCAGTATAGGCAAGCGCCACGCCAGGAAATACGCGCATTGTCACATGATGCGCGCAAGCGACTGAGCAGCACAAAAAGAAAAAACGGCGCCTTGATCGGCGCCGTTTGGTGAGTCAGCAGTTGCTATGTCAGCCGTTGTTGACGACCAGCCTTGGCTCGTCGCCGAAGCGGGCCTTGATCGAGGCCGCGATGCCCGCGGCATCCAGGCCGACCAGCGCCAGCAGCTTGGCCGGATCGCCGTGGTCGATGAACTTGTCCGGCAGGCCCAGCATCTGGATCGGCTTGGTGATGCCTTCGGCCGACAGGGCTTCCGCCACGGCAGCGCCGGCGCCGCCCATGATGCAGCCCTCTTCCACCGTTACCAGGAAGTCGTGGTCGGCAGCGAGCTGCTTGACCAGCTCAACGTCGAGCGGCTTCACGAAACGCATATTGGCCACGGTAGCATTCAGCAGGTCGGCCGCGCCCATTGCCGGCGCCACCATCGAACCGAAGGCCAGGATCGCGATCTTCTGGCCCTTGCGGCGGATTTCGCCTTTACCGATCGGCAGCGTGGTCAGCTCCTGCGAGATGGTCGCACCGATGCCGGCGCCGCGCGGATAACGCACGGCCGCAGGGCCAGGATAATGGTAGCCGGTCGACAGCATCTGGCGGCACTCGTTCTCGTCGGACGGCGCCATCACCACCATGTTCGGGATGCAGCGCAGGTAGGCCAGGTCGTAATTGCCGGCGTGGGTGGCGCCGTCGGCGCCCACCAGGCCTGCGCGGTCCAGCGCGAAAG